>CAMJRV010000121.1 GCA_946408315.1 uncultured Bacillota bacterium
GCGAAAAAGGTCGCCTTCATGTGCCTGATCGCAGCTCCGGAGGGAATCGAAGTGCTTCAGGGAAGCCATCCTGACGTAGATATCTATATTGCGGCAAAAGACAGCCATCTCAACGATCATGCATACATAGTGCCGGGTCTTGGAGATGCAGGAGACAGATTGTACGGGACAAAATGAAGAGATAGCGAAAGAAGCAATACAGAAGAAGGTATATAGAAATGATTGAGACAGATGTAACAAAGAACCTGATGGAAAGAGAACCACAGGGAAACGTGTTTGACGTTTTAAAGGAAAGAGGTTTAATCAAGCAGACGACTCATGAAGACGAGATCCGCGAGCTGCTGGGAAAAGAGCAGGTTACCTTTTATATCGGCTTTGACCCTACGGCGGACAGCCTTCATGTAGGGCATTTCATGCAGATCATCGTCATGATGTATATGCAGAAGTATGGCCATAAACCTATCGTTCTCATCGGCGGCGGCACCACCATGGTGGGAGATCCTTCCGGCAGAACGGATATGCGTCAGATGATAACCAAGGAAGCGATCCTTGAAAACGGAAATAAATTTAAGAAGACCTTCGGGAAGTTCATCGATTTCTCCGAGGGAAAGGCCATCATCGACAATAACGCGGACTGGCTGCTGGATTTGAACTACGTAGACTTTATCAGAACGATCGGAAGGCATTTTTCCGTCAATCGGATGCTGACGGCCGAGTGCTTTAAGCAGAGACTCGAAACGGGACTTTCCTTCCTGGAATTCAACTATATGCTGATGCAGTCCTATGACTTTTTGGAGCTACACCGCAGGTACAACTGCAAGATGCAGTTCGGCGGCGACGATCAATGGTCCAATATTCTGGGCGGAGTTGATCTTGTGAGAAGAGAAATGGGCGATCAGGTCTACGGAATGACCTTTGCCCTTCTCACGACAAGCGAAGGCAAGAAGATGGGAAAAACCCAGAAAGGCGCATTGTGGCTCGATCCTGCGAAGACGACGCCTTACGAATTCTACCAGTATTGGAGAAATGTCGAAGATGCGGACGTGAGAACCTGTCTGTCCATGCTGACCTTCCTGCCGATGGACGAGGTGGAGCGGCTGTCCTCATTAAAGGACGCTGAAATCAACAAGGCCAAGGAGGTCCTGGCGTTTGAAGTGACCAAGCTTGTCCATAATGAAGAAGAGGCACAGAAGGCTCAAGATGCTGCTAGAGCGCTGTTTTCAGGCGGCGGTAATATGGATGATGTGCCAAAGACCCAGATGGCCGCCTCCGAATTTGACGGAGAAGGCATGGGCATCGTCACGCTGATTGCCGAGCTGAAGCTGGTGGGAAGCAAGGGAGACGGCTTCCGGACCATCGAACAGGGCGGGCTTTCCATCGACGACGTCAAAGTCACCGACACAAAGCTCATGGTAACGAAGGACATGTTCAAGGACGGAAAGATTCTGATCAAGAAGGGCAAGAAGACCTTCCATCTGGTCGAATTGATATAAAAATGATATAAAAAATAGACGTCGTGATGACTGTAGCCCTTCTTACGAAGATACAGCCGCCACGACGTTTTTATTCTCGGATGGGAAGCATTGTGTACCGTGCAGTGGTATTCACAAAGAAAGACCTAAACCCTTGTACCGAGCTAATGCGGAGCTTTCGCGAAGCATTTAAGCGAGGGAGGATTTCGTGTGAATACCCTGCACGGTATTTTTTTATTTTTCTTATCGGATTGTCTTTAGTGCAGTGCTCCAGGAAATCACCTGATCGAAAACGGTCTGCACTGTCTTCTCGTGGCGCGGGTTCGGTTTGAACACGCCGTTTTCAAAGTCGTCAAACAGCGACAGCATCACCTGTTCCCGTACGTCGGCTATTTTTAACTGGGCCATGATCGGACGCAGTGCTTCTACCGCCCGGGCTCCGCCGATGGAACCGTAGCTGACAAAGCCTGCGGCTTTGTTGTTCCATTCCAGGAACAGGAAATCGATGGCGTTTTTCAGCGCAGCTGAGGTGGAATGATTGTATTCCGGGGTAACGAAGAGGAAGCCGTCCAGTTCGGCGATCTTCGCCGCCCACTTCTTTGTATGTTCTTTTGTGTATTGCTGTGCCGCCGCGGGAACGGGCTCGTCGAGGATCGGCAGGTCGTAATCCTTGATGTCTATCAGCTCAAATTCCGCGTCGCTGCGCGATTTCGACTGCTCAAAAACCCATTTTGCAACTGCTTCGCCTACGCGCCCGGGGCGCGTGCTCCCAATGATAATTCCTATCTTCACCATAATGATCTTCCTTTCTATATTGTGATATCTGTGTGTTATTTTTTCCGCTTTTCTATCTTATTACCCCTGGTATAGCGCCGCCAAACAAATTAACATTCTGTCGGCTCGATACCGCATAAAAAAGTTTTGAAATTTTTAAATTCTCCGTAACAAATTTCAGTTTCCCCGTATGGTATAATGAAACCGATGATTTTTCGACTTGGATATCCGAATTTTGCATGGAAAAGAAAAAACAAGAAAAAATACGTATTTTTTGAAACTTTTTGTGTGAATTATACGTCTTAATAGATGGAATATCTGCATCTTTATTACAAAGGGGTTAATTATGGAGCCGCTGATCACAGTCAAGAACGTACGCAAGGTCTACCGGATGGGCGACGAAAAGGTCGTCGCACTGGACGATGTAAGCCTTGATATTTATAAAGGAGAAATCGTCTGCTTCCTCGGCGCCTCCGGCTCGGGGAAATCCACGTTTTTAAACATGGTGGCAGGATTGGAAAAACCGACAAAAGGGGAAATTTACATAGGGGGAATTCCGGTCCACAAGCTCAATGAGGAGGATGTCACGCTTTTCCGGCAGAAAAACATCGGGTTTATTTTTCAAGCCTATCATTTGCTGCCCATGCTTACCGCTGTGGAAAATGTGAGTCTCCCATTGATCTTTCGTGGTGTGGAAAAAAAGAAACGGGAGAAGATGGCGAAAGAAACGCTGGCGGTGGTAGGGCTTGCGGGCTATGAAAACCGAAAGCCCACCCAGATGAGCGGAGGCCAGCAGCAGCGCGTGGGAATCGCCAGAGCGCTGGTGGGCAATCCCAAGATCATCTTCGCCGACGAGCCGACCGGTAATCTGGATACCCATACCTCAAAGGAAGTCATGGAGATCATGATGGCGAAGGCGCGGGAAAACGGGAGGACGCTGATCATCGTCACTCACGACAGGAAGATCGCCGATTATGCCGACCGGATCGTAACGATCCAGGATGGAAACGTCCTCTCGATCGAGGAGAATCAAAACGGAGAAAAAACGGAAAACCTGTCTGAACAGGAGAAACACAACTCAAAAGGGAGTTTTCAATAGAAAAGTGTGAGAAACGATAGTATGAATGAAGCAGGAATGTGAGGAATGGAACATGAAGAGCAAAAGAAGGAAGGCGCTGCTTATTTTTCTTGCAGCAGCAATGGCATTGGGGATTCAGGCCCTGCCCGCGGGGATCGGGTTCGGCGGGGGGGAACCCGTATATGGGGCGACTATGTGGGTGACTTCGAAGCTGGTCGGGACGGCATCGGCGGTGCAGGGGGACGAAAAGGTGGCAGTCACCATTGAGGTGCAAAATAAGGAAACTGGTAATTTTACCTTTGACAGCGCGGAACTTGGTTTCAGCTCTCTAAACAATATCACCGTCTCGGGCGGTTCTACGGGAACGATCACCCTTGCTGGGGGACAGAAGGCAAACATCATATTTTATGTTGATGTGGCACGTGCTGCGTCTGCCGGCTCAAGAAGTATGACACTGACCTTGCGGAGCGGGGGAACTGCTGTTCATGAAGGAGCTTTGGGAAGTTTTACAATTTATGAAAAGCTTGCAAGCGACGGTACGGGCGGTGTTGCGGCCCTCGATATCACTCATTCCACAAAACCCGAAAGCGGCTTTGCCTCGGGACAGGGAAATCTCTTATACCTGGAAATCTTTAATAATGGAAATACGAAGATAGAAAATTCGGTGTTGACCCTGACCATGCCGGATGGGCTGTCGATGGACAACGCCAGCAATTCGGAAATGCTGGGATACATAGGAATGGGAAGCCGCAGAGAAATCAGCTTTCCCATACTGGTAGAAGATACTGCGACAACGAAGACCTACGCCATTACGGCGGAGCTTACCGGTTCAGGTTATAAAAATGAGGCGGTGAGCATTAAAAAGACCTTTTACATTCCGGTCAACGGTTCTGGGACCTCGATGAAAAACGTGGAAATCACCGGCATCAACGTACCCGATCAGGTTGCCGGGGAGGATGAATTTGTCCTTTCCTTTCAGGTGGCAAACCGCAACAGCAGTGAGCTGAAGAATGCCAAGGTCAATGTGGATGTTCCGGAGGGACTGCTCAATAAGACGAGGAGCACCTTTATCGAAGCTTCGATTCCTGCCGGAGGCACCAAGACGTATTCCGTCACGATGTTCGCGGCGGACGGGGCCAAGGAAAAGGCATATCCGATCAAGATATCCGTTTCCTCTACCGGAGAGAAGGACAGCGTCGATGAAGTCATACAGTACGCCAGCGTCTATGTGAAGGCAACTGGGGGGGAGAAGACGCCGCAGCTCATGGTGGAGCGCTACCAATACGGCGGGACCTTCGTGCAGGCCGGGGATGATTTCTTTCTGGAGCTTGGACTTTACAATACCAGTGCATCCCATACCATTTCCAATATCAAGGTGACGGTAAGCGCAGAGGACGGTTCGATCATTCCGGTGAACAGCAATTCCTTCTATCTTGACAGCCTCGAAAAAAAGAGCCGGGCTACCCAGACGCTGCACTTGTCCGTAAAACCGAACGCCGAGCAAAAGACGACTCCGCTGAGTGTCGACATGTCTTATGAAGACGGCTCCGGCAACGCTTTTACGTCCAAAGACACCATCTCGATTCCTGTCATGCAGGAAACCAGGCTGGTAGTGGACGACATCATCTCGCCTCCGGAGCTTTACGCAGGAATGCAGACCGGGGTTTCGGTCCAGTTTTACAATATGGGAAAGACGATCCTCAACAACCTCCGCATAACGGCGGAGGGGGATTTCGATACGCCGGAATCGACGAGCTATTTTGCCGGAAACATGGAAAGCGGGAAAAGCGATTCGTATGATTTCAGCTTCATTCCGAGAAAAGGCGGCTCCCTGGAGGGCAAAATCATCTTTAGCTATGAAGATGCTTCCGGGGACGTGCAGACGCTCGAGCGGCCTTTCTCGTTCCAGGTCATGGACGAAATGCCTGCCTTCAATGACGGAATGCCGCCGGAAGACCCTGCGGCAGGCGGAGGCCATAAGAAACTCTGGATTATTTTAGGTGTGATCGTAGTGCTTTCGGGTGCCGGCGTGTTCGCATGGCGTAAGATCAGAAAGAGGAAAAAACAGCGGGAGATGGAAATCGATGAATAATCGTGATTTGATCGGTCTTGCCTTCCGCAATCTGTTGCGGAGAAAGACCAGGACCATACTTGCCATCATCGGCGTCGTGGTGGGAACCAGCGCGATCGTCGTCATGCTGTCCATCGGTTTCGGACTTTCTGCCGGGATGCAGGAACAGATCGCAAGCTATGGAAACCTGCATTTGGTCGAGATCTATGGAAACTCCAGCACCAGTATGAGCTTTTATGGAGAGGGCGGCTCCTTCAATAATATGGATGGCGTGCTGAACGATAAAACTCTGGACAAGATGGAGAAGATAAAGGGCGTTGCGGCAGTCTCACCCAGAGAGCGGCTGTACCTTTCCTTTGGCATCGGAAAATATATTGCGCAGACTCAGGTCATCGGAATAAAGCCCGAGGTCATGCAGAAATTCAAGTATGAGCTTCAGGACGGGAGGCTCCTTGCGGCAGGGGACAAATTTGAAATGGTATTCGGAAATCAGGTGCCCAGCCAGTTTTACAACCCCAAGAAGACCTGGGGAAGCACCTGGGGAGGAGAAGCGCAGGTAGACGTTATTACCAACAAGATGATCGTAACCGCCGATGAGAGCTATGGGCAAAAGCGGCAGCGCAATCCGGGGGAAGAGAAGATTACCTACAAGGAATACAAGGCGAAAGGCGTCGGAATCCTCGCCAATGCCAATGATGAATCGGCCTACAGCGTCTTCATGAGTCTGGAAGGGCTTGAGATCATAAAAAAAGAATCCCAGCGGGCACGGAAGGAAACGGTTTCCAACAAAAATGAATATGAATCGGCCATCGTTTACGTCGATGACATCAACGATGTGGAAACGGTGAGCCAGGCTATCCGAGACATGGGATTTCAAACGAGCAGTCTGAGCGACTGGCTTAAATATGCGCAGGATTCCGCGAGAAGAACCCAGGGAATCCTGGGCGGCATCGGCGCGATTTCGCTGCTGGTGGCGGCTTTGGGCATCACCAACACGATGATGATGTCCATCTATGAAAGGACGAAGGAGATCGGGATCATGAAGGTCATCGGCGCCAATCTCAGGGACATCAAGAGACTGTTTCTGCTGGAAGCCGGTCTGATCGGATTCCTGGGCGGTTTCGTCGGTTTGGTCTTCAGCCTGATCCTTTCCCTGCTGATGAACACCGTTTTGAGCGGCATCATGGCCGCCCTCATCGGCGGTATGGGAGGAGGGGGGTCTACCATTTCCATCATTCCCTGGTGGGTGGCGGCGGCCTCACTCGTATTTTCCACCACCATCGGAGTTATGGCAGGCTATTCTCCGGCGCGGCGGGCCATGCGTCTCAGCGCTCTGGAGAGCTTGAGGAACGAATAACGCAGGATGATCCTGCTACGGAGGTGCTTCGATTGCTTCTGCAAAACGAATGGGAACAGATCAACCTGATGACCAGTGAAATGAACCGGATGCGGGATATCACCAAGTTCCGGAAAGAGTTTTTGACGATGCTCGGACGCCTCGTTCCATTTGATCTGGCCGACTTTTATCTGAACGATTCCAAATCGTCCGGCCGGATCAAGCTGGTGGATCCCGTTGTGGTGAGCAGGTTCTCCCGGAAATTTAATGAAAAGTTCATACT
>CAMJRV010000122.1 GCA_946408315.1 uncultured Bacillota bacterium
GCGAAGAACTGTCAAGCCAGGCTGAGATACTGAAGATTATGGTAGGCAAATTTCAGCTTAAAAAATGGGCCCTGAACTGTGCGGAACCACTAAAAATTGGGCATTAATCAAACGGCAATCTGGGAATGAGTTCGGTATTTTACCGGACTCATTCTTTTTCGTGTGCATTTGATTGATTAACTTAAGAAAAAACAGTTGACATACTTATGCAATTGGATTAATCTGTTAACAAGGTGAATCGATTAACGGAGTTTAGTCACTCTGAAAGGAAAGAGGACGGCAAGCAAAGATGAGAGGTGCGATAGGAAAAAATAACAGTGATTTGACCGAAATGAATCGCTCCGCTGTGGTGAAAATATTACAGCAGCAGGAGGTGTGCTCCCGGGCGGATATTGCCAGACAAACGGGGCTTACCCAGGCGGCTATTACAAAAATAGTTGCGTCGATGATGGAGATGGGCATTGTATCCGAGGTCGGGATTATAACCGGCAGTGACAACCGCCGTTCTATAGGGCTCAGGCTGAACGCCGATAGACATCAGATCATTGGGGTAAAGTTTGCAAGAGAGATGTTTGCGGTAGGTGTGTTCGATATTTCGGGCATGATATACACCCAGACCGAAACCAAGTTTCCGCTTGAGGAAGAACCCCAAAAAGTGCTTTCTGCTATGAAAAAGCAGATACACGATATGCTGAAGAAATATGAAAATGTAGTATCCATTGGTCTTGCCGTTCCGGGGCCTTACCTGCGGGATGAAGGACGTATTGCGGTTGTAACCCGTATGTCGGCCTGGCACACGATCAATTTTATTGAGGAATTCAAGGAAGAGTTCCACAAGCCTGTCTTTATAGAGCATGATGCAAACGCAGGCGCGTTGGCCGAATGGCTGTTTGGAGGGCATGGTCAGTCGCTGCACACCCTGGCTTACTTTCTGGTAGGCGAAGGCGTGGGTTGCGGCATGATCGAGCGCGGCAGACTTTTTCTGGGGGTGCAGGGCTCCGCATGTGAAATTGGTCATGTCAGCGTGGACGTATTCGGTCCCCGCTGTGAATGCGGCAACTATGGCTGCCTTGAGATGTATTGCTCGGCTTCAGCATTATGGAAGAAAGCTCAGGAGCATGTGCCGGAATGCCTTCCGGTTGGAGAGCTGCAAAGCGGCGACGCCTGCAACGCGATCTTTGAAGCGGCCCGCGCCGGCAATCAAAAAGCGCTGGACGTGGTGCGGGAGACAGCGGAGTATATCGGTTACGGCTGTGTTACTCTGATCAACGGCTATAACCCCGACATTATTATCATTGGCGACGTCGTATCTCAGGGGGGAGATTTACTGATGCCTACGATTCAGGAAGTAGTGAAGCAGCGTGTGATTCCTGAACTGCACACCAGGGTGCAGATAAAAATATCTGACCTCAAGGTGGACCCCACCCTTTATGGCGCAGCCGCCACGGCAACGAATAAGGTGCTGCAGCTGCCCAGTAAGTTTTCTGCGGCCGGCAAATGGGGACCGGGCAAATGATTCCCCCGGATATAATGCGATATAAGATGGTCTTTTGTGATATTGACGGAACGCTCCTCAACTCGGCACATCGTATTTCACGGGGGACCAGAGAGAAAATACAGGAGCTTTATCATGCCGGAATCCCTTTTATCCTTGTGTCGGCCCGTATGCCTTCGGGGATTTTTCCCTTGCAGCGTGAACTGGGAATCAGAGCACCCATCGTCTGCTACAGCGGCGCGCTGATCCTCAATGAGCAGGGGAATCCAGTCAAAACAGTCGGCATCGACTGCGAAAAAGCGATTCTCATCGACGATTTCGTTAAAAAGGAATGGAGTCAAGTTTGCTGCAGCGCCTATTGCTACGATGACTGGATTTCAGACAATATTCATGACGAATGGATCGTGCAGGAACAAAACATCACGACGTCGGTGCCGATAGAAGGCAGACTTTGGGACCTCGTCCCGCAAAAGGGACATATTCATAAGCTTTTATGTATGGGGGAAGCCGAGGCAATTTCAGGTCTTGACAATGTGCTGAAAGAAAAATTTCCCGGGCTTTCCGTTTACCGCTCCAAAGATACTTATCTTGAAATTATGGACAGTGCTGTCTCGAAATCAAGTGCGGTCAAGTATCTTTGCAGGGACTACGATATTCCCATCGAAGCGACCGTATCCTTCGGGGATAATTTTAACGACGTGGATATGCTGCTCGCCACCGGCACCAGCTTTGCAATGGGCAATGCGCCGGAAGAGGTAAAAAGACTGGCGAAAAATGTTACGATGGACAATGACCACGAGGGTGTGGCCGAGGGACTGAAACAGTTGAATTTTGCATAGAATCGAATATGAGATTTGCTTGCGAAGGCAAGCGTATGAGGAGTGTGGTCATGGAACATCCTTTAATTTTGCAGATGCAGGGTATTACCAAACTCTTTCCGGGCGTGCGTGCGCTCGACGATGTTACGCTGGAAGTACATAGAGGAACCATTCACGCAATTTGCGGCGAGAATGGCGCGGGAAAGTCAACCCTGATGAAGGTTCTTTCCGGTGTTTATCCTCACGGATCCTATGAAGGAAAGATCATCTACATGGGCAATGAAATGGCGTTCCGGGACATCAAGGAATCGGAGAGCGCCGGTATTGCGATTATTCACCAAGAGCTGACAATGATTCCGGAGCTGTCCATTACGGAAAACATCTTTTTGGGTAACGAGATCGTAAAGCATGGGCTGATTGACTGGGATACCGCAGGCCGTCGCACGGTAGAGGTACTTGAAAAGGTAGGGCTGACGCTTGATCCCAACACTTTGATTAAGCACCTGGGCGTAGGCCAGCAGCAATTGGTGGAGATCGCCAAAGCGCTTTCCAAAAACGTCAAACTGCTGATTCTCGACGAGCCGACCTCCGCACTCAATGAGGACGATTCCGCAAACCTGCTCGAGCTCATGCGCGGCTTAAAAAGCCGGGACATCACCTGTATCATGATTTCGCACAAGCTCAACGAGATCGCGGCGATCGCCGACGCTGTTACAGTCATCCGCGACGGCCGTACGGTCGAAACCTATACTGTCGAAGCGGGGCACGTCGATGAGGACCGCATTATCCGTGCTATGGTAGGGCGCTCCATCGAAAACCGGTATCCCGCTCACGAATCAAATCCGGGCGAGGTCATTTTCGAGGTATCCGACTGGTGTGTGGAAGACCCCAACAATCCGGGCCGTCGGGTATGCAAGAACTCCAGTTTCTTCGTCAGAGCCGGAGAGATCGTCGGCTTTGCCGGCCTTATGGGCGCGGGAAGAACGGAGCTGATGCGGTCTATCTTTGGGAGAAACTACGGCATCTACCTTGGCGGCTCTATTAAAATCAGAGGCAAAGAGATCCGCGCCGCCTCGGTTGCCTCCGCCATCCGTCAGGGCATCGCTTACGTGCCCGAGGATCGCAAGAACCTGGGGCTCAATCTGTTAGACACCATCCGCATCACCACGGTGTCGGCAAATCTAAGAGCAATTTTGCGCGGCAGACTCCTTGATTTGGACCGGGAATTTCAGGTCGCCGAAGAGTATCGCCGTTCCTTAAATGTTAAGACGTACAGCGTTGACCGCGGCGTGACCACCTTGTCCGGCGGCAACCAGCAAAAGGTTGTTTTGGGCAAGTGGATGTTTACAGAGCCGGATGTTCTGATTCTTGACGAACCCACCCGCGGAATTGACGTCGGCGCCAAGTATGAAATTTATCGCCTGATTCATGCGCTTGCGGATCAAGGGAAAGCAGTCATAATCATTTCCTCCGAGTTGCCCGAGCTGCTTGGTATATCAGATAGAATCTACACCATTTTTGAGGGAGCCGTAACAGGCGTGATAGACCGCCGGGAGGCCAATCAGGAAAAACTCATGAAAATGATGACAAACACCTCCGGGACGGAATCGAAAGCAGGAAAGGATGAGAAGGCGTTATGAAATATATCAAGAAAGTATTTGGCGGCGGACTGCGGCAGTACAGCATGGTGATTGCCTTAGTGGCCCTTACTGTGATCTTTAATATCACTTCGGAGGGAAAAATGGTTACCCCCTCCAACTTCCAGAACCTGATATCCGGCAATGCGTATGTATTGGTGCTGGCGATCGGGATGCTGATGGTCATCGTGATCGGACAGATCGATCTGTCCGTTGGTTCTGTGGCCGGTTTCTCGGGAATGGTGATGGCGCTTACGGCGCGGGATCTTGGATTGCCGTGGTGGATGGCAGTGCTTCTCAGCCTTGCGATCGGCGCTGCAATCGGAGCGTGGCAGGGGTTCTGGCTTTCAAAGCTCGGTATTCCCGGTTTTATTACAACCTTGGGCGGCATGATGATTTTCCGTGGCGGCGTGATCTGGATTTCAAAGTCTATCTCGGTGCCGGCGCCTTCGGAGCTCAAAGTATTCGGAGCGGGATATTTGCCTGACTGGGGCCCTTATACAGGGATGAACAATTCGACGCTGCTGCTGGGAATCCTCGCAATCGCCGCTTTCGCCTTTACGCAGCTGCGTAAATACAAGCGCTCTGTAAATCTGACCGAAAAAACGGAGGAGCTTTGGCCTGTGGTGGTTCGGATCGTCTTGATCGGCGTCGTCATCGGTTACTTAACATGGATTTTCGGCACCGGGCGCCCCGGTACCTCCTTCCCCGTACCGGGTCTGATCCTCGTGGTTTTGGTCATTATTTACCACATCATCACTCAGCGCACCAGATTCGGACGCCACATCTATGCTGTGGGGGGCAATAAAAGCGCGGCTGCACTGTCCGGTGTAAATGTTAAGAGAACATATTTCCTGACTATGCTCAATATGTCTATGCTCGCGGCTCTGGCCGGAATCATGTTTGTGGGCCGTTCCACCGCGGCGGGTCCGTCGGATGGCACCGGATGGGAATTGGATGCCATTGCATCGGTCTTTATCGGCGGCGCGGCTGTTTCCGGCGGTGTCGGTACCGTTCTCGCTACGATGGTCGGAGGACTGGTGATGGCGGTTCTCAACTCCGGACTGATGCTGATGGGTGTTGGCGCTGACCGTACGCAGGTTATTAAGGGTCTTGTGCTGCTTGCGGCGGTTGCGTTTGATGTTTTCAACAAGCAGCAGGGACGTGAATCGATTATAGGAAGGCTGTTTCCCACAAAGGAAAGTACCTCTAAAGAAGATAATGCCAAGGAAGAACGCTCCAAGAACGGTAACGCTGCCGGCAGCAGTTCCTGATGGACTGATCGCCGGGCTTACATATTAGTCGATGGACTTAAAACAGGAGGAGAAAAGAAATGAAAAAGCGTATATCCTTATTCCTCGTTGCATTACTTATGGTGGCAATGGCGCTGACAGGCTGCGGCGGCGCGGGCCAATCCAACGAATCCGCTGAACCGCCGGCTTCTGAGGGCGGAGGCTTTGCCGCAGACGCAACCATCGGCGTTGCTCTGCCATGGCTCGGAACTCAGAACTGGGCAGAAGCGGATGAGATGTTCAAAACCGAATTGGAGGCTGCCGGATTCAAAGCAATCGTCCAGCATGCAGACAACAAGGTTCCTCAGCAGCAGCAGCAGATCGAGTCGATGATTCAGAATGGCGCTAAAGTCATCGTCGTTGGTCCTGTGGACGGCTCCCAGCTTGGAGCGGTTCTGGAAGAAGCAGAGGCGGCCGGCATCTACATTATCGGCTATGACCGTCTCATTGAGAACACCACCGGTATCAACGGTGTGGTTCAATTCGGCAGCATCAAGACCGGCGAGCTGCAAGGGCAGGCCTTGCTGGATGGATTAGCAGCCAATAAGGGCAAGGGTCCTTATAACATCGAGCTGTTCGGCGGCGGCCCTGCAGACCCCAACGCCCCCAACTTCTTCAAGGGAGCCATGTCAGTGCTCCAGCCCAAGATTGACGACGGAACGCTTGTTGTCGTATCGGGGCAAACCGATTTCACCCAGTGTGCTACGATGGACTGGGATAATTCTAAAGCACAGGCCCGTATGGACTCCCTCCTCTCCGGCTTCTACGCGGATAAGGAAATCCACGGCGTTCTCTCCCCCAACGATGGTATCGCCCGTGCGATCATTACCGCATCTGAGCAGGCCGGACAGAAGATTCCTGTTGTTTCAGGCCTCGATGCCGAGAACGAGTCGGTCAAGTGGGTTTGGTCGGGCAGACAGTATTCGACCGTAGCGAAACCCACCGACGTTCTGGTAGGAAAGACGATGGAGATCATCAAATCGCTTCAGGCAGGCAACGGTATGCCTACTCCTGACACAACCGTGAACAATGGCAAGAAGGACGTAGGCGTCTACGAGCTTCCTCCTCTCGTTGTCACTAAAGAAAATGCAAAAGAAGCGTTTGCAAATGATCCCGGCCGTATGGAGCTCCTGCAATAGAAAGTCCTGGGCCCTTGCAAGGGGACGGCAGGGGGATTCCCTGCCGTCCGATTTGCAGTTTCGAACAATGTGCGTGATTGAAACCGGCACTCCTTTTGTGTTAGAATAAAAAATCATGCAAAGCGTGCAATTGACTGCAAATTTTTTTTGAGGAGTGATTGAATGTTCGATATAGTTGCATTGGGCGAGCTATTGATTGACTTTACATACAACGGCAGAAGCGAAAACGGGATGCGCCTGTTTGAGCAAAACCCCGGCGGCGCGCCTGCGAACATGCTCTGCGCCGCCTCGAACTTAGGACTGAGCACTGCGTTTATCGGCAAGGTGGGCAAGGATATGCACGGAGATTATTTGCGCAGAGTGCTTGAAGAAAAGGGCGTCGACACCGGCGGACTGATCAGCGCGGAGAATGTGTTTACAACCCTTGCGTTTGTTGAGTTGTCTGAAACAGGGGAGCGCAAGTTTTCGTTTGCACGAAAGCCCGGCGCGGACACCTGCCTTTCAGCGTGCGAGGTTAAGCGCGAGCTGGCGGAGGGCTGTAAGATTTTCCACTTCGGCTCCCTTTCGCTGACCGATGAGCCTTCGCGCTCTGCCACAATAGAA
>CAMJRV010000123.1 GCA_946408315.1 uncultured Bacillota bacterium
GAACCCAGGAACTGTCCTTTACGGAATGGGGCCGCCTGATCGCGCTGTCAACCGCTCCCCTCTGGTTCCATGAGCTGTTCGTCCTCGTAAAATATTTAAAGAAAAGAACAGTATAAAATAACAAGGGGCTAGGTACGCAATAAAAAGCCTGCCGGGTTATAGTGACCGTAGAAACCGTGAAACCGAATACCGTTTTTATGCGCCAGCATAGAAAAACGGCGGTTTCCAAGGTCACTATAACCCGGCAGGCAATCATTTTTTTGTGCTTGTCCAATCAAAAGAGATCCGGAACTACAGTTCTCGCAAAGCGTCCACCACCGCAGTCTTCAGCTTTGCCTTCTCATCTTTCATCTTGATAATCTTTGCAGGAATTCCAGCGACTACGGCATTTTCCGGGACATCCTCGATCACGATGGCTCCGGCGGCCACAACGGCACCTTTTCCGACCCGGACACCTTCCAGCACCACAGCATTGGCGCCTACCATGACATCATCCTCTATGATGACCGGGGTTGCACACGGCGGTTCCACGACGCCAGCCAGGACGCTGCCTGCTCCGATGTGGCAGTTTCTCCCTACGATGGCTCTCCCGCCCAGTACCGCATTCATGTCGATCATTGTTCCCGCTCCGACCATAGCGCCGATATTGATCACAGCACCCATCATGACGACGGCATGCTCGCCGATTTCAACATGCTCCCGAATGATGGCGCCCGGTTCGATCCGCGCGTTGAGATTCTTCGTATCCAGCATCGGAATCGCCGAGTTTCGGCGATCGCTCTCCACGACGATCTCTTCAATATCGTCTGCATATTCCTCGATGACCGGCCTGATCTCGGACCATTCTCCGAAAACGATCCGATCGGCTGACCCGAAGATTTTGCAGTTCACAAAGGGAAGCGGCCGCCTCTCCCTTATATACACCTTGACCGGCGTCTTTTTTTCCGAATTGCTGATATATTGTATGATTTCTTTTGCATTCATTCCGTCACCTCTTTTTTTAACATTCTCTCCCGTCGGTCTTCTAAGCAAGTTTCTCTTCCCCATCGGAAATAACTCTCATAGTTTCAATCAGATACTCTCTGGTACGTCCTTCCATCTCATATAAAGGAAGCCTGTATTTCCCCACATTCATGCCCTTGACGTTCATCGCTTCCTTGATGGGGATCGGATTCGTTTCCACAAACAGTGCGTTGATAAATTCCAGATACTTCAGTTGCATGGCCTTCGCAAGCTCCACGTCCCCGCTCAGATATGCCATTGCCAGCCGGTGCATTTCCCGGGGAATGATGTTTGCGGCGACAGAAATGACTCCCGCTCCGCCCACCGACATCAGCGGAACGATCATATCGTCGTTTCCGGAATAAAGCGCAAAGTTCTCTCCTGTCAGCCTGGCAATTTTCGTGACAAAGGAAATATCTCCGCTGGCCTCTTTTATCCCTGCTATATTCTTATGCTGACTTAATTCCTTCAATGCTTCGTATGTGAGGCTGCACCCCGTTCTGCCCGGCACATTGTACAGGATGATGGGAACGGAAACCGCGTCGGCGATCTCGGTGAAATGATGGATCATTCCCGCACCATTTGTTTTGTTATAGTAAGGCGTGATCACAAGGAGCCCGTCTGCACCCATACTTTCATATTTGATGCTCTGCTCCTTCGCCACCATCGTGTTGTTTGAGCCGCTTCCCGCAATGATGGGGATTTTTTTATCCGCGGCTTTGATGGCCACCTCGACGATCTGATCCCTTTCCGTCACGGTCAGCGCCGGCGTTTCCGCCGTCGTTCCCAGAATGCATATTCCGTCGCTTCCCTGTTCTATATGCCAATGGATCAACTCTCGAAGCTTATCATAATTTACGCTTCCATCTTCGTGAAACGGCGTAATCAAGGCTACAATCGATCCTTTTATCATAAGTTTCTCTCCCTTCATTCCTCTTCATAATACCCATAAGCCGTTCTGGCCGCAGGTCCCGTCATCATGACCGTATCGTCCGTTTTCTGTTCGATACGCAGCTGGCCGTAAGGCAGCAGGACATAGGCGTCCCGTTCGCACCTTCCCTGGACGGCGCCGATAACGACGCTCGCACACGCTCCGGTCCCGCAGGCAAAGGTCATTCCCGCTCCTCTCTCATACGTGGTGAGCTTCAGCGTTTTGCGGCTTAATATCTGAACAAAATTCACGTTTGTTTTCTCAGAAAAGACCGGATGATTGGAGATTTCTTCTCCAAGCCGTTCCATGTCCTTCTCGTTCGACAAATCCATTCCGGCAGTTTCCGGCTGATCAAGCCACACAACGGTATGTATCGTTCCCATAAAGCAGCTGCTGATCTTGATCTCACCGTCCCGGAGCAGGAGCTTCTGATTCAGGAAGCTGTCCCGGTTCGTTTTGATCCCGCAGCGTTTCGGATCAAAATCCGGTCTGCCCATATCGATCTCAACGAGGAACGAATTTTTTCCCATGATCCTGACGCCCATGGTTCCCGCCAGAGTCTCCACCGGGTATTCCTCCCGGATACAGATCCCCTCGTCGAAGCAGAACTTCGCAAAGCAGCGCAGACCGTTCCCGCACATGGGCGCCCGGCTCCCGTCACTGTTGAAGAAGATCATTTCAAGGGGATTTTGCCTGACGATAATCATTCCGTCCGCCCCGACCCCCAACTGCCTGTGACAGATCCGGCGGGCCAGCTCCTGATAGTCCCGGCCCAAAACCGACTCTTCCGTCAATATGACGAAATCATTGCCACATCCGTGGTACTTTGAAAACCGGATCATGACTACAGACCGAAGGCTTCGCATAACGCGATGACAGCCTTTATTTTCTCGTCCCTGTTTACCGTCACTGAGATAGATATTTCCGAAGTCGTGATCTGGTAGTACATGATGCCCTCTTTTGCGAGAATGGAAAACACCTTGCCCGCAACGCCGGTAGCCGTAGCCATTCCCACTCCTACCAGGGATAAAATCGACAGGTTTGGCTGCTTTTCCACCATGATTTCGCTCAGGATTTCATGATTTTCAATGGCCTTATCGAGATCCTTTGCCTGCTCATCCGTGCAGCTGAAAGATATGGTGCATTTGTTGTCTCCGTATGTCTGCTTTGAGATCATATCGACGTTGATATGCAGGTCCGCCAAAAGCTGAAACAGCTTTGCAATCGCCACTCCGTCGTTTTCCATCCCCCTCAGCGAGTAAATGGAACAATCATCTGAAATGCTGATACCCGTTACCGGCATCTCTTCAATAAAAATGCTATCATTCATGACGTAAGTCCCCTTTCTTTTATCAGTTTCCAACGATTTTCCGATATAGATCTTCACGTTGTACTTCTTGGCTATTTCTACACTCCTCGTTTCCAGCACGGCCGCCCCCGTGGAGGACAGCTCCATCATCTCGTCATAGGTGATCCGATCGAGCTTCTTCGCGTCGGGATAGATTTTCGGGTCCGTGGTAAAGATCGCGTCCACATCGGTATATATTTCGCAATCCCATCCGAGCTGGGCTGCGATAGCCACCGCCGTGGTATCCGAACCGCCCCTTCCCAGCGTCGTGATATCGCCGTCCTCATTGATTCCCTGAAAACCTGCCAGAACGACGACTTTTCCCTCCTTCAGAAACTGCTCCGTGCGCTCCGTATTGATCTCTTTGATCCGCGCTCTGGAATGGTGTTCTGTCGTTATGAAACCCGACTGAAAACCGGTCATGGAAACGGCAGGAACGCCCAGGTTCTGCAGCGCGATGGCAAGCAGCGCCACCGCTTTCTGCTCTCCCGTCGCAAGAAGCGCATCCAGCTCTCTCTTCGGAACGTCCTCCCCGAGCTCTTTTGCCATCGCCACCAGTTCGTTCGTCGTCTTTCCCATGGCGCTGGCTACGATGACGATACCGTCTCCCTCCTTGCGGAAAGAAGCAATGTGCTTTGCAACGGCACGTATTTTTTCTATATTTTCCAGGCTTGTTCCGCCATATTTCTGTACTACATTCATAAGTTTACCTCCTCGTTTGTCTCTAAACGCATCTGATCAGCGTAGCTTTCCCGTCTGATTACGATCCGGGCCTTCCCGTCCTTGACAAAAGCTACGGCCGGTTTATTCAGCCGGTTGTAATTGCTCGCCATGGAATATCCATAAGCGCCTGTTCCATACACGACCAGCAGATCGCCCGGCTCTGCCTGCGGAAGCATCGCGCCTTCTATGAGGATATCCCCCGATTCGCAGCACTTCCCGGCAACGGTGTATTTTTTCGATTTCTCCCGGTCCATCTTATTCGCCAGATCACATTCATATCTCGCATCGTACAGAGCCACCCGGATGTTATCCGCCATACCTCCGTCGATAAACAGATAGGATTTGTTCGGCGTGTCCTTCAGGAAACCGACCCTGTAGATCGTGTATCCCGCTTCCGCGACGATGGACCGTCCCGGTTCGATCATGATTTTCTCCAATTGCAGTTCGTGGTTCCTGATCTCGGCCTCGCATTTTTCAATGATGCTTTTGCATACCTTCCGGATGGAGCTCGGCTCGTCTTCCGCCGTGTAGCGAACGCCGAAGCCGCCGCCGAAATCAAGCTGCCTTACCTCTATCATATGCTTGGATTTCAGCTTTTTGATAAATTTCATCATCCGTTCGATCAACGCGTCATACGCTCTCAGATCGAAGATCTGCGATCCGATATGTACGTGAAAACCGTTGAGCTTTGTATACTTGCTTTCACGAAGCAGACCGATGAGCTCCAGTATGATTTCTTCTTCCCGGAAGGTCACGCCGAATTTGGAATCCAGATCGCCGGTCACGATGTATTTGTGGGTGTGGGCCTCGATTCCGGGATTGATCCGGATCAGAACGCCGACCTCCTTCTCCATGCGGTTTGCCATCGCCACGAGCCTTCGGCATTCCATGATACCGTCGACAACGATTGTGCCGCAACCCAGGGATAAGGCCATTGCAAGCTCGTCCTCCGTCTTGTTGTTCCCGTGAAAGTAAACCTGCTCCATGGGAAAATCCGACTGGTTCGCGAGATGCAGCTCTCCGCCGCTGACCACATCCAGGCCGAAACCGTATTGTTTCAGCTTATCCAGCATTGCCTTGCAGACAAATGCTTTGGAAGCGTAAATCACCTCCGTTTTAAAAAGCTCTGAGCGGAAACAGGATTTATAGTCCTGCACCCGTCTTTCCAGCTCTGCTTCATCATAAACAAATAGTGGAGTCCCGCAGGCGGCGGCCAGTTTATCTGAGGAAACGCCTCCAATTTCCAGCATTCCGCCTGTTGTCATATTCTCCATCATTTTTACCACCTCCTTGCTTGCTAATTTTCCGTAATACTTTGTCGCTGGCTCACTCACAGTCGCTTACGTATTCTCATATACGCGCGCTTCCTGCTCGTTTGCCGCTTCGCGTCTTACGAAAAATTATCTACGCAATTTAAATTACATATTTAACTATATTTTACATAATTTTACTTGTCGCTTAATTTTAAAACCGCTGCTGCGGCTTTCCTTTCCAAAATCTTATACGACGCTTCCGGTACCCTGCATTGCAAATGCAGCCGAATGGAGAAACAAAAAAGCCAGTAAGCTTTCCTTACTGACTCACATCAATCGGCGGACCTTTCCAGGCCGTCGCAAATTAATTTCCAACGTCATTCAGGATAGCGCGCCTACATTCGTAGACAGTTTCATGGCTATTTACCATGAACCCACCTCAGCTTTCATGCCTGAAAACCGGGTTCGGCGAAGGTTACCTCCGATATGGGTCATGGCCTGCCGGCTCTCCATATCTTCTTTTACTTCGCGACCTCTATCAACTATAATTATCTTATAATACTTTAAAACGTGCAGGATTGCAAGTAGTTTTTTTATTTTCTTCTCTCATACCCGAACCCTCGCCGTACATTTTACCATCCGTATGATAAAAAGAAGCAATTCATAACCGAAAAGCAGACCTCCTATCGCAGCATAGGTTCTGGTGAATGGACTGCGATATAACCAGGTCGGGAAAAACTCCGGGTAATGGAAATGATTCAAATAGGCCAGATGGTTCATCAGTGGAAGCAACGCAAGACCGAAGACCGGAATCCCGATTATCACAAATTCCAACATAGCCGATTTGCGAGTTGGTTCAAAGCGAAAGCCGAAATACACCAACAGGAAAAGCAAGATCCCGATTATGATCAAGAAACTAAATTCCAATAAGCTCCGGGGGAAAGAGTTTATCCAGGAAGACCCGTAATTTCTGCTCATATAGTCCATCAGCCACAGGTCTGCATAGCTATATAGCTTCAAAGAAAAGATAAAAGTTACAGTCCATCCAACGTAAAAGGCAAGCGGTTTCTTCATTTACTCTTCCTCTCTTTCCGGCAGAGATTCATCTTCAGAAAGAGTATCCGCCTTCTTTGCACATTTGACGATTCTGAAGATAAAAAGGAGCAGCTCATAGCCCAAAAGTATGCCTCCGATCGTAACATAGGTTTGGGTGGACGAACTGTAATATAACCATTTCGGACAATATTGCCAATAAGAATACCAGTTTGCATATGGTACCAGATGACGTACCAGCGTAAGCGTTGCCAGACAAAAAGAAGGGATGCCGATAGCCGCTAATTCCAACAAAGCCGATTTCCATGTAGATTTAAATTGAAAGCCGATATACACCAGCAGGGCAATTAACGCGCCAATTATGATCAATACGCCAAGCTCAATCAAAATAACATGGAGAATGGGGAGAATACTTAAATCGTATATTGTTTTGCCCGCATAATTTTCTTTTATATAACTTATCAGATAAATATCACGTAAGTCATATATTTTCAAAGATACTATAAAAATTACGTCCCATCCGATATAAAAAACAAGCGGTTTCTTATTCATGCCCTTCACGACCTCCTTATTTAACCCTATCATTCAAATAACAGTCTCCGTCTCCTTCTTTACGCGGAAAGCGCGGACAAAGAAGATCGCAGCGGCAAAGGAATAAGCCA
>CAMJRV010000124.1 GCA_946408315.1 uncultured Bacillota bacterium
AACTATAATGATGGGAATGCTACTTTATTCAGCTGCAAATTATTAAACGGATCGAATAAAGGAGACACCATTCATGCGGTACAGTTCACTGATTCTTTTATGGGAGAAAGTGTAAGGCTGGTTGAAAAAGGCGATAAAATCTATTTAGGTGATGCTGCCTCATACAATATTGGCGTGGATTGGTTTTTATATGAATATGAACGGTTTAACGGTATCATGTGGCTTGGACTGGCTTTTGCCGTACTGCTGCTGATTTTCGGAAATAAAAAAGGTCTTAAGACCATTATCTCTATCGCTTATACCATAATGACCATATTTGCAGTATTTATCCCGGCGGTTCTTTCCGGACATAATATCTACATTTGTGCGATCATTCTCTGCGTTTTTACCACATTAATGTCCCTGCTCATTATTCAAGGTCCGAATGCAAAATGCTTTGCCGCTGTTTTCGGCTCCCTCGGAGGGTTGTTGATTATCAGTGTAATTACCGTTTTGATGAGCGGCACCTTAAAGATAACTGGTCTGATAAGCGAGGATTCCCTTTACCTGATACAAATGGATATGGCAGAGCCTATCAATCTGACCGCTGTGGTTTTTGCGTCCATTACAATAGGGGCCATGGGAGCAGTTCTCGATATCGCCGTAGATATTGTGGCGGCTTTAAGTGAAATATACCGCAACGATCTTCACATATCACTGAATAAGACATTGAAATCAGGCATTATAATCGGACAGGACATTGTGGGAAGCATGTCAAACACGCTGATCCTCGCTTATATCGGAAGCTCCCTTTCGCTTATTTTGCTTGTTCTTGTCAATACAGGCTCCGTTACCGAATTGCTTAACAGCGAATTAATTATCGTAGAAATTCTTCAGGCTCTGGCAGGAAGCATAGGCATTCTGTTCACAATCCCGCTGACAGCATTGAGTTATGGTATCTTATGCAATGTATCCCTGGGTCAAAAAACTGATGATAAAAATATTCCCGAATCATAAGATAGTTCTGAGGCATCATCATAATCAGCCACAACAAATTGTAAATTCTGTTGTCCTGCAAATCAATAACTGTTCTACCTGGTGGCAGAAAGGAACAGCTTTATTCTATGAGAAAAATAATATTGATCCTGTTTGCGGCTTTTCTTATTGTTTTTGCGTTGAAAGACTCTATCTATAATTTTGAGTACAACAGTGTAGCGATCGCTCCCGGTCAGACTGCGGAAAGAGCAAAGGTACTGGAAGTCCTGCCCGGAAATAGCGGCGAGGATTTAAAGATTAGGGTATTGACGGGAGATTTTAAAGATAAGCTTTTCATAATAGAAAATAACTATTGTCATTCTGATTACTATGTTCGCCCATTCAAAGCAAATGATAAAATTATCGTAGCGGTAGACCGGTCTTCCAATCAGCAGAATCCTGGCATAACAATATTAAACTACGCACGAGATATCTTCAGCTTCTACCTGATTTTTGTATTTCTCTCTCTGCTGATCCTGATCGGCAGAAAACAGGGATTCAAATCTGCGGTTTCTCTGATTCTCACAATCTTTATTATTGTTGAGGTCATGATCCCATTTATATTAAAAGGTTACAACCCGATTTTGAGTGCGATTTTCTGCTGTTTTATCATAAGCATACTGAATCTGATTATTATTACAGGAATCAGCTTAAAATCGACGGCGACCTTAATCGGTACCAGCTTTGGAGTTGTCGTGGCAGGTCTGTTGGCATATTGGGTCGGAATGCTATCCCATTTCTCAGGGCTCGTCGATGAAGACGCTTTGCTCCTTACAAACGTTAATCAAGGAGTCTTTGATCTTAACGGCATTTTATTTGCGGGTATTATCGTTGGTACTCTGGGAGCCGTGATGGACGTCAGCATGTCCATCTCATCCTCCATGTACGAAATTATGCAGAATAACCCTGATATTCATAAAATGAAACTGGTCCAATCCGGCCTGAGCATCGGAAAGGACGTCATGGGAACGATGGCGGATACCCTGATACTGGCGTATGCCGGTACCGCTATCCCGCTGCTGCTGTTTAGTATCAATCAACAGACACCGCTAATTATTTTGCTTAATTCCGAAACAATTTCGGCTGAAATACTGAGGGCATTATCCGGGAGTATCGGAATCGTACTGTCAATCCCGGCCACATCCTTTGCCTTTGCACTGATATCGCATAAAA
This sequence comes from uncultured Bacillota bacterium, assembly GCA_946408315.1. Lineage (GTDB taxonomy): Bacteria > Bacillota > Clostridia > Peptostreptococcales > Anaerovoracaceae > Anoxybacterium. The sequence continues at coordinate 2,188 of CAMJRV010000124.1, forward strand.
AACAAGCCATAGGGATTACGGTGGCTGATGTCAATTTCAGGTCGTCGCCCGAAGCCTCGGATAATGTCATCGGCAATCTGACGCAGGGGGAACAGCTTGTTGTAATCGGTCATTCTAAAGGCTGGTACAAAGTGAAGCGTGAAAATGGAGAGGAGGGCTGGCTGAGAGAGGATGGGCTTTCGGTAAGAAGAAGGCGGCGTTAGTTTCATTGACGATAACTGCCATTCTATATATAATAGCAATAGATTTTAGCTGGAAATGAAACAATAGTGGTATCAGTTCTAAGGAGGAAAGCCAAATTGAAACACAATATCTTGCAGGAGTCTCATCTAAAGGATACAAAACGCCGCAGGGCGGTACTGCACGTGCTGGAAAACTCCGGCGCTCCCATGGCCGCCGACAGAATCTATTCGCAGGTTGTAAAAAGTGTTCCCATGAGTGTTTCTACAACATACCGGATACTCGCAGCCCTGTCGGAAAAAGGCATCCTGTTAAAAAACCTGAGTCAGGATGGGAAAACCTATTACCAGATCAATAGTCATCAGCATAAGCATTATTTAACTTGTACTTTGTGTAATAATACGATCGAAATCAAGGACTGCCCTCTCAATGCTCTGGAGGACGAGCTCAATAAAGATACCGGGTACATTATCACTGGCCACCATCTGGAATTTACCGGAATTTGCCCTGAATGTGCCAGCAGGAATCATGGCTAGAGCCATTGAAGCTCTAACGCTTCTGCCCTGCCCTACTTACGAGGATTCCGATTTTAATAATTTCGCTCCGTTTGTAAATAAGATCTGCGCCATTTCTCCATCGGTGAGATCCAACCTTCGAAACCTTTCAAGAGTCTCCTTCTGCCCTTCCCATGGAGAATCTGAGCCAAAAAGTATTTTATCGGCCCCATGGTTTTTTATGATCCGCTTTATTTGCAGATCATCTGTATGGCCGAAACAACTGCTTAAATCAAACAGAATACTTTGACCCACTAAATATTTTTCGACGTCGTCCCAGCAATGAAACCCTCCCGCATGAGCAACGATAACCTTGCTGAAATCTGCGTTTGCCCGGTTGATCAGATCTCTCATTTTTTGGGGAGTACAGTATGCTTCAGAAATCCCCAGAGTATCCCCGGCATGGGTCAGCACGATTAAATCCAACTGAGAAGCGTATTCAATAATTTTTATATATCGGGGGTCGTTAATATAGGTTTTCTGATAATCAGGGTGTATTTTAATTCCTGCAAGTCCCAGGCTTTTAACAAACCCCAAGTCTGCCTTATAGTCTCTCGTATGCGGATGGATTCCTCCAAAGGATATGATACCTTCGTTTCCGTTAATTAAGGCGGCATACCGGTTAATTGCTTCAAATTGAGCCGGTTTTGTGACGACAGGCAGTATCACAGAATAATCGATGCCGGATTCTTTCATGGAGAGTTTCAGGCTCTCCAACGTTCCGTCCGTATAAAACCCTGTGTCCGGATAATCGTATTGCTGCGTTTTCATTTTGACCATTTTCTTAAAATGATCAATCGTTTTTTCCGCAATGTCCTTCGGAAAGATATGTGTATGAAAGTCAATTACCATCAGAGATCAGAAGGCCCCTTGTATTCCTGAATCGTATTTCCCCCATCGACGACAAAGGTCTGGCCGGTTATATAAGAAGCCTCCCTGGAGGCCAGGAAAACCACCATATTGGCAACCTCTTCCGCCGTCCCGCTTCTTCCGGCAGGAGTATTTTTGCCGCCTTCCACTCCTCTTTCACTTTGAGCTCCGGTTGCAATCCAACCCGGCAAAACGCTGTTGATCATAACATTATCCTTTGTGACTTCCATTGCAATCGACCTGGTCATCCCTACGGTGCCTGCCTTTGCGGCGGCATAAGCGGCAGTCTTCGTCGTTCCCACAACAAAGCCTGTTATTGAGGAAATATTGACGATCCTCCCATACTTGGCGCTCACCATGTGCGGCATTACATTTTTTATCAAATTGAAGCAGATCGTAAGGTTCCTGCTGATATCCCTGTCCCAGTCTTCATATTCCAGCTTTACAAATTCTTTAAAATTTTCGTTTTTATTGACCTGGGCCAGCCCTGCATTATTGACGAGAACATCGATTTTGCCGAAATCGGCAACCACCTCTGCCACGATACGCTCCGCCTGGGACCGATCTGTCAAGTCCGCGATGTATCCCTTTGCCTCAATATGGCATGCCCTCAATTCCTCAACTCTTTGATGGATCCGGTCGGTGGTCGCCGCTAAAGCAATTTTCGCTCCGAGCTTCCCCAATATTTTTGCACTGGCAAAGCCTATGCCCAATTCGCTTCCCGCACCCGTAACAAGACAGACTCTGTCTTTGAAACACATAAAATCATTCGTCATAAATCATCATCCTATCAACCGTCGTGATCCGGGTATGGTTGTACATGGAGGGTTTCAGGTGGTGAACAGGCCTGCGCTTCCATATACAACCATACCTTGCCTGATTTTTCTACAGGCTTTCAACAAATGCTTTGATTCTTTCCAATCCCTTTGCGACGTCCGCTTCCGAAACGACATAGGACATCCTGACGTAGCCTTCGCCCTCTTCCCCGAAGCCGGAACCGGGAACGACGCCAACCTTGGCTTCCCGCAATAATCTCACCGCAAACTCATCGGAGCTCAGTCCTGTTTTTGTAATGTTTACAAACAGGTAGAAAGCGCCTTTCGGTTTCACACAGGATAATTTATCGATCTTATTGATCCCCTCAAACAGGAGATCTCTGCGCCTTTTAAAGGTCTGTATCATTTCCTTGTAGATATCCTGAGACCCTTCCAGGGCCGCCAGCGCGGCATACTGCGCCGGTGCGTTCACACAGGAAGCCATACCCTCCTGCTGCTTGACCATCAGGTCGATGATATGGGCCGGAGCCGCCGCATATCCGACTCTCCACCCGGTCATTGCATATGCCTTTGAAAAGCTGTCAACAATGATGGTCCTTTCCTTCATCCCCTCTAAGGAAGCAATGCTGCAGAACTCCACATCGGGATCGTAAACATAGTCCTGATATACCTCATCCGTAATCACGTACAGATCGTGTTCCTTTGCTAAATCTGCGATTTTCTGCAAGGTCCCCTTATCAATAATGCTTCCCAGCGGATTGGAGGGCGAATTGATCAAAATTGCCTTCGTTTTGTCTGTGATTGCCGCTTTCAGATCGTCCATATCAAAGATAAACGCATTTTTTTCATGCAATTGGACAAATTTCGGAACCGCGCCTGCCATCAATGCCTGTCCGAGATAATTGGTAAAGTATGGGGCTCCGATGATGATCTCGTCTCCGGGATTACATACCGCATTCATCGACATCATCAGCGCCTGCATCCCGCCGTTGCTTACAATGATCTCTGTTTCCGGATCCAGATCAACCTTTTTCTTTAATTTTGCCATCTTGCTGATGGCCTGACGAAGCTCCGCAACGCCGCGGTTTGAGGTGTATTTCATTTCACCCCGAAGCATCGCCTGATGGGCCGCCTCCACAATGTGCGGCGCAGTAAGAAAGTCCGGTTCTCCAAGTGTAAACTTTACCAGATCGTCGACTCCGATGCACATATTGAAAATCTTTCTGATGGCGGACCATGGCACGTCCAGCATTTTTGCGGATAAATCCTTCATATCAATCACCTCTTACAACTTTTATTCTTTGGATTAAATAACTTCAAATGGGTTTTTCTTTCCTTCGGCAAACAGGCAGCAGCCTCTGATGGCGTTTTCAATCATTTCGTTGATGGCCTCAGCCGTATAGAAAGCCGTGTGCGGAGTTACAATCACGTTGGGAAAGCTCTTTAAGATTGCCAGATCCCTGTTTTTTATTACCTTCGGCGCGAGATCATTATAATATAGACCATATTCGTTTTCGATGACATCCAGCCCTGCAGCGCCGATCTTCCCATTTTCGATATTGTTGATCAGCGCTTCCGTGTCGACCAGATCGCCTCTGGCGGCATTGATGATGATTACGCCGTCCTTCATCATGCCGATGGCCTTTTCGTCGATCAGATGATAGCTTTCCTTCGTAGCCGGCGCATGGATGGAAATAATATCCGATTCTCTGAAGAGCGTCTCCAGATCAACATATTCCGCATATTCCTTCACATCCTCCGACTGGTATACATCATAGGCAATCAGTCTGCATTCAAATCCCATCAGGTGCCTCAAAACCGTTTTTCCGATTTTCCCCGTTCCGATAATGCCGATTGTTTTTCCCGACATCTCAATTCCTCGTTTGCCTTCCAGGGAAAAATCCTGATTGGAGCTGCTCTGCATGATATATTTAGCCCTTCTGCAGCACATCAGCATCAGCATGATCGCGTAATTTGCAACCGTACTTGGCGCATACGCAACGTTGCCGATTTTAAGGCCGAGCTCCCTGGCCTTTTCCAGATCGAAGTGATTCACACCGATCGACCGCGTCGTAATGTACCGCACTCCCATATCATAAAATTTCTGAAGAAGGTCCGCATTCATATCTGTCACATAGATGCTCAGCCCTTCGAATCCCCTTGCAAGCTCTGCATTTTCAAGAGACGGATAGTCGTAGCTGAATTTTAATTCACAATTGCATTCCTTGCTGATCTTATCAAAAAAGTCCTTTTCATCATCTTTGTAGTTATATACAAATATTTTCATTTCGCTCTCCTTTTTCAATACCGGAAGTACATTTCTTGCCGCTGCCCTCTAAAATATGATTTGCGCAATCTACGAGCTCCCATATTT
>CAMJRV010000125.1 GCA_946408315.1 uncultured Bacillota bacterium
GCTATATATTATGTTGTTATTATATATAGACAGTGGCAAACGCCAATAATATCGATCGGCATATGCAGCCAGGAGAGGCGCAATACAGCCTGGAACTGGAACCAGCATGTGAACTAAAAGGAGGATTTCAAAAATGTTAAGAGACGCATTACCTAAAGTCGTTACGCCGTTACCGGGGCCAAAGGCGAAGGAAGTTATTGACAGAAGAGCAAAGGCGATGCCGAATGCGATCAGATGCGGCTATCCTTGTGTCATTGCACGGGGCGAAGGTGCTATGTTTGAGGATGTGGACGGCAATGTTTTCCTTGACTGGATCGGCGGAGTCGGAGTACTCAATATCGGATACAGCAATCCCGATCTGATTGAAGCCGTAAAGACCCAGAGCGAGAAGTACTTCCATGCCATGATGAACATCACCACTCATGAGAGATACATAGAGCTTGCGGAAAAGATGAACAGCATCGTTCCGGTAAAAGGCGATACGAAAAAGACGATGTTCGTAAACAGCGGAGCGGAAGCAGATGAAAACGCAGTCAAGATCGCAAGAGGCTTCACCGGCAGACCGAACGTGATCGTATTCACAGGCGCGTTCCACGGAAGAACGATGCTGACCATGACGATGACGGCGAAGAAAGCTTACGCCGTAGGCATGGGCCCGTTCCCGGACGGAGTCTACAGAGCAGAGTTCCCGAACATGTACAGAAAGCCCGCCGGCATGACGGATGAAGAGGCGGTTGCTTACTATGTAAGCAAGATCGAGGAAATGTTCGTGGAAGCGACGCCGGCCCAGTATGTGGCGGCCATCGTATTTGAGCCCGTTCAGGGCGAAGGCGGATTTGTACCTGCTCCGATCGAATGGGTCAAAGCCGTAAGAGCAATCTGTGATAAATATGGAATCCTCATGATCACAGACGAAGTGCAGACAGGCTTCGGAAGAAGCGGAAGAATGTTTGCTTCTCAATATTACCTGGAAGCCGGATGCGCGCCGGACATCATGACCAGCGCCAAGTCCATCGCAGGCGGTCTTCCGCTTTCAGCGGTAACGGCGAGAACCGAAGTCATGGACGCGGTAACTCCGGGAACGATCGGCGGAACCTACTGCGGCAACCCGGTAGCCTGTGCGGCTGCGTTAAAGGTCATCGAAGTGATGGAGAAGGAAGACTATGCAGGAAAGGCTCTGAAGATTGCCGACAAGTGCATGAAGCGGTTCAACGAGTGGAAGGAAAAGTATGAAGTGATCGGCGATGTAAGAGGTCTGGGCGCGATGATGGGAGTGGAATTCGTCGTAGATAAGGCTTCTAAAAAGCCGAATGCGGATCTGGTCAACGCCATCGTCAATGAGGCGGTACAGCATGGTCTGCTTCTGGAGAGCGCAGGCACCTACGGAAACGTCATCCGTTTCCTCTGCCCGCTTTGCGTAACCGACGCTCAGTTGGAAGCCGGTCTTGACATCTATGAAAAGGCCATTGAAACGTGCATGAAATAAATTGAACCAGTTCTAAAAATAAAAAAGAAGATTTCCATAAGAATACCGGCGGCAGGGGTTTCCCTGCTGTCGGTATTTTTCGGATAAGGATTGAATTTTTAAATGGGATATGGTACGATGGTAAGACAAAAAAACTTCATGATTTTAATTTGGCTTATGAAAAGGAATAAGGAAAGACAGATATGGAAATAGAAATGAAGTATGGCATAGGGGATAGGGAGACCGCGAAAGACCTTTGGGAAGACGAATATCTTTTGGGTATGGAAGAAAAAGATTCGAGAGAAAATGTGTACATGAAGGCAGCCTATTTTGATACTGATGACTACATTCTTTCCAAGAACGACATCGCATTCCGAGTTCGTATGGAGGGTTCCCGCATCGTTGCTTCTTTAAAATGGAAGGGCGACAGCGTGGACGGACTGCATACGAGAGAAGAGATCAATGTGCCGGTGACCGATGAGGCCTGTTTTATCATGCCGGATCCCGAGATTTTCAAAGAGAGTGATATCGGGCGCGACATGATCGCCCTGGTTGGCGGAAAACCCCTGCACAGCCTGCTTGAGACCAGATTTTTAAGAAGCAGAATGAGGATTGATACGGGGAAGAGCATCTGTGAAGTGGCCATCGATGAAGGGGAGATCGTGACGGATTACGGAAACCTGCCGATCTGTGAGCTGGAAATCGAGCTGTTTTCGGGAGATCAGGAGGACATCCGCAGATTGGGAGATTCTCTGGCCGAGAAGTATGGACTTACGATAGAAAATCGAAGCAAATATGCCAGAGGCTTGACGCTCCTGGAAGACGCCGATTATTTAGAATAGGGCCTTATCTTCTAAATATAAAGTGTACAAATTATAAAAGATATTATATAATAACCAGGTAGGTTGTGCGGCAAGCGCACATAAGTAGGTTGGGAGCGGCCCGTTTGGGCCTATGTTCCTGAAAGGAAGGTTAACATATGGTATCTTTATTTTTTTCTGTGCTGCCGATTCTTGTGATATTAGCCATGCTGCTGATCTGGAAGAAACCGGCCGATATCACAGGTATAGCAGGTTGGATCGCCGTATCTATACTTGCATTTCTTTTTTTTGACACAAGTCTTGAGGTCATCGCCCGTTCCAGTGTCGCGGGTCTTGTGAAATCCTTTGCGGTTTCTCTTATCGTAGCCGCTTCCTTGCTGCAGATGGCACTGATGCAGACGACCGGCGCTTTGGACCGCGTCATCGTCTTTATGAAAACCATCGCCCTTGACAGCCGGGCAATACAAATTATCATGATCAATGTGGGCTTCGGAACGCTGATGGTCTCTGTGGGGGCGACTCCCGTTTCCCTGCTGCCGCCGATTCTGCTGGCCCTTGGATATACTACATACAGCGCCATTGCGCTGCCCGCCATCGGATATGATTCCCTTTGCACATATGCGCTTCTCGGCGCTCCCGTCGTCGTGCTTGTCGACACGATCAACGCCTTTCTTCTTGCGGGCGACCCCAATGCCGCGCCTGTAACTCTGGGTATGGCGGCAAGGGTGTTCTGCCTCTTTGTGCCGATCACCGCTACGATGATAGGCTTTTGCATGCTCTGGATTTCCGACCGCTGGAACGGAGTGAAGAAGGGTTTTGTGCCCTGTATTGTCTCAGGTCTCGTAATCGCCGTCGTGTCGTACCTTACAAGCCTGATGGACAACCTTGTCCCGATGACGGGAATCTTTTGCGGAATCGCCGTTATCCTTGCCATGGTGATTTACTTGAAGCTTACGGGGAGACGGGTGATCGACAGAAGCGGGCTTACGAAGAAAGATATGGAGATAGAGGCCTCCATGCCCCTTTGGAAAGCGGTCAGCCCTTGGGTGATTCTGATCCTTCTGATTCTGGCATTGAATCTGCCGAAATCCTTATTTGAATTTTTCTATTACCAGTTCACGATGCCGATCAACGGGCTGGCTGCAAACGGAATGCCGATTCCGACCCGTTTTTTATGGAACGCCTATACCTGGATCTTTGTCAGCGTTTTGATTTCCATACCGCTGCTCAAGCCGTCGAGGGAACAGCTGTCTACTACGTTCCGGCTCTGGGGAAAGAGAGCGCCGCGGCCCGTATTTGCAGCGGCAATCTTCTTCAGTATCGGCGAAGTGATGAACATGTCCGGGTTTGATATGGCGACACAGGCTTTTGCGAAGCCCAGCATGATCCAGGTCCTGGCCGACGCTTCCTCTCGGATGTTTGACCAGTTTTATGTCCTTGCGGTGCCTTATATCGGGCTTCTGGGAGGTTTCATTACGGGGAGCGAGGCTTCCACCATCGGTATGTTCGGCAAATATGCGCTGGCTACCGCTAATAATCTCGGAAATGTCGTTCCGGAAATGATCCTGATCGTCGGAGGGCTGGCATTTGGAGGCGGTCTGGCCAGCGTAATCTCTCCGGCAAAGCTGCAGAACGCCGCTGCTTCCATCGACAAGTTCGGGGAGGAGACGAAGGTGATCAGGATCGCTTTTGTATTTTCCATCCTGCTCGTAACGGCTACGGCGATTCTGGCCGGTATCTATCTGTTTTCCGGCGCCGTATTATAAAAAAACCAGCTTTACATTCTGCAAAATTGAGGGTATAATAATATGCACGCATTGTGCGATTCAGACCAATGGAAACCCCATTGGTCTTATCGGTGCTTATAATTTTAGGAGGATAAAATAAATGATTTCAACTTTAATTTCCAAGGAGAAGAACCAGGCCAAATTTACGATGGAATTTACTGCCGAGGAATTTGATAAGGCAGTGATTGAAGCATATCAGGCAACGAAGGGAAAGTATGCCGTTGATGGTTTCAGAAAGGGAAAGGCCCCAAGGAAGATCATTGAAGCCCGTTATGGAGAAGACGTATTTTTTGAAGACGCGATTAATAATATGTTTTCAAAAGCGTATCCGCAGGCTCTTGAAAACCTGAGCCTGGACACAGTAGACAGACCTTCCGCCGAATTTGATCAGATCGAAAAGGGAAAAGGTTTTACCGTAACGATCAACGTAACCGTAAGACCGGAATTCACCGTGAAGGATTACAAGGGAGTAAAGGTAGCAAAAGTTGAGCACAATATAACAGACGAGGATGTTGCCAAAGAACTGGAAACGCTTCAGAAGAGAAATTCCAGGATGGTGCTTGTCGACCGTCCCGCTCAGAACGGCGACACCGTTCTCATCGATTATGCAGGCTTTGTAGGTGACGAACAGTTTGAAGGCGGCACTGCGGAAAGACAGCCTCTGTCCCTCGGCAGCGGCACGTTCATTCCGGGCTTTGAAGAGCAGCTCGTCGGAGCGGCGGCCGGAGAAGAAAGAGACGTAAAGGTTACGTTCCCTGAGGAATATCATTCCGCTGATCTTGCCGGCAAAGAAGCCGTGTTCAAGTGCAAGGTGCACGAGATCAAAGAAATGGAAAAACCTGAGCTGAACGACGAATTTGCGAAGGACGTCAGCGAGTTTGATACGCTGGAAGAACTGAAGAAGGATTCCAGAGAAAAACTTGAAAAAGCGGCGGTTTCCAAGGTGGAATACGAGACGAAGAACTCTGTTTTGGAGAAAGTTTACGAAGCCAATGACGTCGAAATTCCCGATGTGATGGTGGAAGACCAGATCGACGAAATGATGCAGGAGTTCGACCAGCAGCTCCGTTACCAGGGATTGGACCTTCAGAAATACTTTGAATATCTGAATAAGGATCCGAAAGAATTCCGGGACGAAATGCGGGCGGACGCATATAAAAAGGTAAAGACCAGACTGATCGTGGAAGCGGTAGCCGACGCGGAAAAACTGGAAGCAACAGACGAGGATGTGGAAGCCGAACTGAAAGCTATGGCAGACCAGTACAAGATGGAGGTCGAAAAGCTGAAGGAGCTCATGAAGGGTGAGAATTACGCGTACGTTGCCAAAGACATAAAAATGCGCAAAGCAGTCGATTTTATGTTTGAAAATGCGATAGTTGAGTAATATATTAAATAGTAAGTAAAAAATAATAAATTGAATTGCGCAGGGAAAATTTCGGAGTGCGAGGCGCGCCGGACGAAGGCGAAGGACGCGTATCTATTATACGCAAGCGAACTTGAGGACGGCGGCAACGCAGCAATACGGAATTTCAACAAGCAAGGAGCGGCGTAGGCCGCGAAGGGGGTAAAACTTAGATGGCACTAATTCCAATGGTAGTTGAACAGACAAACAGGGGCGAGAGATCCTATGATATCTATTCAAGACTGTTAAAGGACAGGATTATATTTTTAGGAGAGGCTATCGATGAACATACTGCGAGCCTGATTGTCGCCCAGCTATTGTTTTTGGAGTCAGAGGATTCTGAGAAGGACATCCAGCTTTATATCAATAGTCCGGGCGGTTCTGTGACAGCCGGCATGGCCATTTATGACACGATGCAGTATATCAAGCCCGACGTGGCGACCATCTGTATCGGCATGGCTGCAAGCATGGGAGCGTTCCTGCTTTCCTCCGGTGCAAAGGGGAAACGAGTTGCGCTTCCTAATGCGGAAATCATGATCCATCAGCCGCTGGGCGGCATCCAGGGCCAGGCCGAGGATATCAGAATCCACGCCGAATGGATCATCAAAACGCGGGAAAAGCTAAACAGAATCCTGAGTGAAAATACTGGTCAGGACCTCGAAAGAATATCCAGAGATACAGATCGGGATAACTTTATGAGCGCCCAGGAAGCAGTAGAATACGGGATTATTGATAAGGTAATGAAATCCAGAGAGTAAGGGGGATTGGCTTATGAGTAAATATGATGCTACAAAACAGTTGAAATGCTCTTTCTGCGGGAAACCGCAGGATCAGGTAAGGCGACTGGTGGCAGGGCCAAACGTATATATTTGCGACGAGTGTATTGAGCTTTGTCAGGATATTATAAAAGAGGAATTTTCCAATTCCATCGACGATGCCGACCGCAAGGCGGAGAAATTTGAGCTGCCGAAGCCGAAAGAAATCGCCAGCATCCTTTCCGATTATGTAATCGATCAGGATGATGCGAAGAAGTCCCTGGCGGTAGCCGTATATAACCATTATAAAAGAGTGTACAGCATGGGGAAGCTGGATAACGACGGGATCGAAATCCAGAAGAGCAATATCGTCATGATCGGGCCTACCGGGTCCGGTAAGACGCTTTTGGCTCAGACCCTGGCGAAGATCCTCGATGTTCCGTTTGCCATCGCCGACGCTACCGCTTTGACGGAGGCCGGCTATGTGGGAGAGGACGTGGAGAATATTCTCCTGAAGCTGATCCAGGCTGCGGACTATGATGTGGAAAAGGCCCAGAAGGGGATCATCTATGTGGATGAGATCGACAAGATCGCAAGGAAGTCCGAAAATCCGTCGATCACCAGGGACGTCAGCGGCGAAGGAGTCCAGCAGGCTCTATTAAAGATCCTGGAAGGAA
>CAMJRV010000126.1 GCA_946408315.1 uncultured Bacillota bacterium
CTGAAGGATGTTCGCAGGGAGGTTGAATCAAAATATATCGAGAACGTTCTGAAAAAAAACATGTATAACATTACAAGATCGGCGAAGGATCTGAATATCAGCACTCGCCACCTCTTCAATAAAATATCGGAATACGGGATTAAGGACCATTCGGATAAAGGGGTATTCAGGGATGAAGAATGAAAGGCAGCGGCTGAAGAGAGCGCTGGGCCGGGTTGAGGTCTTTGCGCTGGCCTTCGGCACAATGGTGGGCTGGGGATGGATTATGCTTCCGGCTCAGTGGATCGAGTCTGCCGGCGTGCTGGGAGCCGTCATCGCTTTTCTGATCGGCGGCACCATGTGCATTTTCGTCGGACTTACTTATGCCGAACTGACCTCGGCCTTTCCGCTGGCGGGAGGGGAGCTTGCGTTTTCCTACCGGGGAATGGGTTATCTTGGCTCCTGGATCACCGGATGGACCATTTCCTTTGCTTATGTGGGCGTGGCGGCCTGGGAAGGGATTGCGCTGTCCAGCGCCGTACATTATCTTGTCCCCATTCCCCCCATCGGCTATCTCTGGAATGTGGCGGGGTTTGACGTCTATCTCTCCTGGTCCCTGATCGGAATCGTCGGAGCGGTAGTGCTGACGCTGCTCAATATCATTGGAGTTAAGCCCGTAGCGGTTTTTCAGACACTGCTGCTTTTGGTGATGGCGATCACCGCTATCGTTTTTATTCTGGGAAGCCTGGCCTTTGGAAAGGCGGAGCACGTCACTCCTGTTCTCACAAACGTGAAGGGAGTCGGAATGGTCCTGCTCATGGCGCCTTCCATGTATATCGGTTTCGACATGGTTTCCAAATCGGCGGAGGAGATGAACATGCCCCTGCGGGATATCGCCAAGGTCTTGATCGTTTCCATTGTGGTGGCCTGTGCCTGGTATATCTTTATCATCCTCGGCACCGCGCTTTCCGCATCTCCGGACTTCCGTCATGCGGCGCTTATTCCCACTGCCGACGCCGCCGCTTACGCATTCCAATCACCGATTCTGGCAAAAGTTATGATTACAGGAGGAATCTGCGGGATCGTGACGAGCTGGAACGGATTTATTGTGGGCGCTTCCAGAATTATTTTCGCCATGGGAAGATCGAAAATGCTGCCAAGCTTCTTTGGATGGGTACACCCGAAATATCAGACGCCGATCTTTTCCATTATATTTGTCGGCGCTATCTGCGCCCTGTTTCCTCTGCTGGGCGAAAATGCTCTGATCTGGCTGGTCGATTCCGCCGCCTTCGGTACGGTTATCGCTTATCTGCTGATCTCCATTTCTTTTTTGAGGATACGAAAAAAGGAGCCGGATCTGAGGAGGCTTTATACCATAAAGAACGGCAGAATGGCAGGAACGGTAGCCGCCATCATCGCACTCTTCTTCCTGTTCTGGTATACTCCTTTCAGCCCCAGCGCCCTGCGGCCCTATGAATGGGCTCTGGTCCTGATCTGGATCTTTCTCGGCCTAGTTTTTCTCACGATTTCCAGACTGTTCGACAGGGGAAAGAAGGTGACGGACGCGAAGAGGGAACTTCTCATGTTCGGAGAGGAGTATGCCAGAGAATAACGAAATATTTTGCATGATATCCGTATTTTTTTTCATTGGACAATCCCGCTGCAGAGCGGGATTTCTTTTTGCCGTCTTCTCCATAGGATCTGTGCCAAGCTGAAAACCGCTTATTTTCAAACCTTTCGGTCTATCCTCAAAACAAACAAAAAAATTAATCGAATATTCAAAAGATTGGCTTCAGATTTGCTTTAATAAATGGCGTAATTAAATATCTATATTTTGGAGGATAACAAGATGGAAGAAAAACAAGTAGGTCAGGGTAAACTGAAACGAAATCTGAAGCAGCGGCATCTGACGATGATCGCCATCGGCGGTTCCATCGGAACTGCGCTCTTTCTGTCTACCGGTTATGCCTTAAACCAGGCAGGTCCGGGAGGTCTCGTCGCAGCTTATCTGGTTGTGGCAGTCATGATCTTTTTTATCATTATGAGTTTGGGTGAAATGGCGACCTATCTGCCATGTGCCGGATCTTTTCAGACCTATTGCAGCTTATATGTAAGTCCATCCTTTGGTTTTTCAATCGGCTGGTGTTACTGGTTCAGTTGGGCTGTAACCGTCGGAATTGAAGTCGTTGCGTCGGCGCTTATCATGAAATATTGGTTCCCCGACGTGCCGAGCTGGATCTGGAGTGTTCTGTTCGTCGTCATAGTAGTCGGACTGAACCTGATGTCCGCGAAGGCGTATGGGGAAGCGGAATTCTGGTTTGCTTCCATCAAGGTCATCGCTGTCGTCTCCTTCCTCTTGGTCGGCGTAGGAATGATGGCAGGCGCGCTTGGGCATGAAGGAGCCATAGGCTTCAGCAATTTTACAAACGCGGAAGGCGGTATGTTCCCCAAAGGAATGGGAGCCGTTTTGACGGTGTCCTTTACCGCAGTATTCTGCTTCCTTGGAACTGAAATCGTAGGAATTGCGGCCGGTGAGGGAGAAAATCCGGAAAAAACCATTCCGAAAGCAGTTAAGACAGTTTTCGTCCGTATCGCTATTTTCTACATCGGCGCGACCTTCATGGTAGCCGCAATGATTCCGTGGCAGGAAGGGACCGTTGAGGTCAGCCCGTTCACCCTTGTGTTCTCAAGGATCGGCATCCCCGCCGCCGCGACGATCATGAACTTCGTCGTATTGACATCCACGCTTTCCTGCGCCAACGCCGGATTGTACGCTTCCAGCAGAATGGTGTTCGCTATGGCCAGGGAGGGAAAGGCGCCGAAAATCTTTGCCAACGCAAACAAGAGAGGCGTTCCCGTACCGGCACTGATCTTGACCGGATGTATGGCTGCTTCGGCATTTCTGAGCAAATTCATCAGCCCCGATAAAGTGTATCTGCTGCTGGTATCGGCCAGCGCCATCACGGTGTTGTTCGCATGGATCGGCATCTGCCTGAGCCATTATAACTTCAGAAAGTATCTGGATAAGAACGGCATCGGAAGTTCCGCTCTGAAATTTAAGGCGCCTTTCTTCCCGGCAGGACCCATTATCGCTTTCGTGATGTGTATTGTCGTCATCATCGCTCAGTTCTTTGACGAGACCGCGCGCATCACCGCCGTGATCGGCGTCCCCATGTTCTTTATCCTCTGGATTCTCGGAAAATACAAGGAAAAGAAGGGAACCTTATGGGTGCCTTCCGAAGAGTCCATCAGAGCTCAGAGTGCTGCCGGCGCTCACGAGGCAGAGCAGGAATCACAGCTGGCGAAATAAGCTGGGGATTTACGAATAACTTTTAGAAGATATTTTTGAATCGGACTATAAAAACAATTGGAATCCGTATATAATTAGGGAATGGGCTGAACAATCCGGACCTTGATGGGATTCCAATTGTTTTTTTGTTCGGCAGGAAATGGAATGTATCTTTACCTGTACAATCAATACAATCGAAAAAAAAGGGATCGGGACGAGGGGAGCGGAGAGCGTTCCCGGTTCGGCGAAAATCTGGTCCGCCAGGCGTTGCAGGACTATTGCAAAAGGCTGGAGTTGGAGATTCCGGAGGAAGCGCTGAGTGAGACGGTGATCGAGAGGGGCGACAAGGGAAAGCCCTATTTCCCCGCGTTTTTCACGGCCGGCGAGGCGGGAAGGCCGGAGATTCATTTTTCCGTGAGCCATTCGGGCAGCTTTTGGGGATGCCTGATGGGAGCGGAACCGGTAGGCTTTGATCTGGAAGTCTGCCGCGAAAATGTCAAATATGAAAAAATCGCAAGGCGTTTCTTTTCGGGGGAGGAAATCGAGTTCATCCTCTCTGCCGGACGGTCGGCTTTCTTCGACGTCTGGGTGAGAAAAGAGGCGTACGTCAAATATACGGGCGCAGGCTTAGGAGCGGGCTTATCCGGTTTTTCCGTCGCCGCCGACGGAAGCCTTGCTTCTCAGGTGATCGTGGGAACCGGCGGGGATGCAAAATCGCTCCCCTGTTTCATACGGGCCTGCGAGATTGCCGAGGGAGTAAAAGCGGCGTACTGCTGTGCCGGCGGGGCGCCGGTCAAAGCCGTGCTGGATCTGGATGTCAGGAAGGAAGTGTAAGAAATATATGAGCATGATTATTAGAAAAGATCAGGAAGAGGAAACCACACTGGAGGGACAGGACTTGATCGGACGGGGCTTGGCCGGACGGGAAAGCTCCTGGAAGAGTTACGGCAGCGCGGTCCTCTTTTCTCTGATCGTCGGCTTTTCTTTCATCGGAGTAAAGATCTGCGTCTCTGTCGCCACGCCGCTTGTGACCCTTGCCTATCGATTCAATTTTGCATTTCTGGCGGCCCTCGCCGCCGTATTGATCGGGCTGGTAAAGCTTGATCTGCGCGGAAAGCCGAAGAAAAGGCTGTTCATTACGGCGGGGTTCTATCTGGCATTTATGGTGCTGCAGGCCGTCGGACTCATGTTTTCCACATCGATAGAAAGCGGAATCATCTTTGCAATCATTCCGATCATCGCAAAGATCATTGCCAGCATATTTTTAAAGGAAAGCACCAATTGGAAGCAGAACGTATTTGTCTGCCTGTCGGTTTCCGCGGTGATCGTCATGTTCGTCCTGGGTGCTTCCGATATTACGGTCAACGCCGCAGGGCTCGTCATCCTGACGCTGTCCAGCGTCTGTATGGCGTGCAGCAATGTGATGATGCGGTACGTAAGGGGCCAATATAAACCTTTTGAAATTTCATTTTGCATCACGGGAGGCGGATGCTTTCTTTTTAATCTGGCAGCGATCCTCTTTGAGATTAAATCCGGGACCCTGGGAAACTATCTGGAACCCCTGACTAATCTCCACTTTGTGCTGGCCGCGGCCTACCTTGGTATCCCGTCAACCCTGATCTCCGCTCTGCTTATGTCCTATGCGCTGGCACACCTGGAAGCGGTCAAGGCTACGATATTCGGCAACCTGTCCACAGCCGTCTCCATCGTTGCCGGAGTCATTATTCTAAAGGAGCCGCTGGAAGCTTACCATATTTTGTGCACGCTTCTGATCATCGTGGGGGTGGTCGGTCTCAGCCTGCCGTCCATGGAAAGGAGAGCCAATCGATGAAAGTGCAAATTTTGAGCGAGAACAGAACGAGCCGCCCGGAGTGTCTGGCTGAACACGGATTATCCGTTTATGTGGAGGCCGGGGGAAGGAAGCTTCTCTTTGATGCGGGAGCATCGGACCTGTACCGGCATAATGCCGGGAAAATGGGAGTTGACCTCGGCCGGATAGACGCCGTCGTGATCAGCCATGGCCACTACGATCATACGGGGGGCGTGCCTTCCTTCTGTGAAGTCAACCGGAATGCGAGGATCTATATCCATGAAAAGTCCTTTGCGGCGACCTACGGGCTGGAAGACGGAAAGCCGGAGGAAGAGCCGTGCAGTATCCGCTGGACGTCTGAACAGCGCGCCCGGATCGACGGTCGGCTGATTCTCACCGGGGAACCGGTCTGGCTTACGGAAGATATCGCCGTGTCGGGAACGATTCCTGTAACGGAGGACGACGCGGCTCCGGAAGTCTTTTATCAAAAGGCGGAGGACGGAACTTTGATCCCCGATCCCATGGAACACGAACAATTCCTTGCCGTCAGGCTCAGGGACGAAGCGGGAGAGAGCAGAGGCGTTTTCCTCTTCTCGGGCTGCAGCCATAAGGGTGTGATTCCGTGTATCAGATATGCAAAGACCCTGTTCCCCGGCGAAAGAATATCTGGGCTGTTGGCCGGGATGCACCTGTACAATGCGAGCGCGGAACTGCGGAGCAGTATCCTGGAGCAGGTGGCCTTCGAAGGGCTGGATTACGTCCTGCCGGTGCACTGTACGGGAATCTACGCAATCTGCGAGCTGAGGCAGTTGCTGGGAGAGCGGTGTATCCTTGCAGGGGCGGGCGACACATACAGTTTTTGAGAAGGGGGAGCATGCAATATGGCGATGGATTGCCGTGATGCGGCCCTGAAGTTTTTGGAACATAGAGAGCGCAGCGCGCAGGAAGTAAAGTCCCACCTTCGATCCAAGGGCTTCCGGGAAGAAGAAATAGAAATAGAACTGGAATACTTAAAATCTCTTCACTATTTGGACGACGTCCGGTATTGCGACAACTATATCCGTTATGGGCTCAGTAAGGGCCGGGGGCCTGTCCGCCTGCAGTTTGAGCTTGCGGAAAGAGGAATCGACGCGGCTACGATTCAGGAAGCATTGGAGGCGCGCTTCGATCGAAGTATGGAAAAAGCCGCCGCCTTGAAGGAAGCGGAGAAGCTCCTGATAAGACACGATTGGGAAGAAACCCAGGCAGCTCCTGATGAAAAAACAATCGCAAAGATCGGAAGAAGGCTGGCCTCCCTGGGCTATCATACGGATATTATCTATGACATTATCGGACAGGTCAGGAAATGTCGTTGACTTTTGCTTGGAGCCCCTATTTTCTATCCGTCGACGGTATCGTATTTATCTTGACATAATATGCTGAAAGAGTTTAAAATAAAAGGGTTAAAGACAATTGTACAAGAATCCTCCGCTTTCCTCGATAGACGGAATGGCGGGGGCATGTCACGATAGAAAAATGAAAAAAGGAAGATGGAAGATGTTTGAGAATTTATCGGAGAAAGCCATTGCCGATCTGCAAAATGAACAGGCAGACCAATGGGAAAAGGAAGACCTCTTAGAAAAGTGTGTAACGACGAGGAAGGGGATGCCTTCCTTCGTGTTTTATGAAGGGCCGCCGACGGCAAACGGAAGGCCGGGAATTCATCACGTGATCGCCCGTGCCCTCAAGGACTCCGTATGTCGCTACAAGACGATGCAGGGTTATGAAGTGAAGCGGAAGGCGGGCTGGGATACCCACGGACTCCCTGTGGAGATC
>CAMJRV010000127.1 GCA_946408315.1 uncultured Bacillota bacterium
GGCCATAGCAGTCTTGATCTTGTCGTAGGACCGCTTCGCCTGGGAAAATTCTTTGATCAGATTGAAGAACTGGTAGTCGTTGTTGACCGCCTGCCCCATGATCTCCTCGATCACCCGGTAGAACAATCCGTTTACCGGTGTGACGACGACCTCGATATCGCCGGTACCCAAATCCATACTGCTGACCTCTATGGCCTGCACGACGCTTCCGTCCTCCAGCGAATTGATGCTGTTTGCGATGTCTCGAATATTATCGAAGGTTTTGCTCCACTCTCTGATATTATTGATCAGTGTTTCCTTGATCCAGTGGTCGTTTGGAAGCCCCTCGATAAAGCCCGGAAGGTTAAACTTGATCTGGGCTGCCGGGAATTCGTAGAGGGTTTCACTGAGGATCTTCGTCAGCGTCTGATAATTCATCCTCGCACAGTTTGCCGCGATGACGGGAACGCCGTATTTTTCTTCGAGAAGGCTTCTCATCTCCTGGGCAATCTCGCCTTCCGGCGCGGTGGAATTGAGCACGACGACAAAAGGTTTATTCAGCTCCTTCAATTCCCTGACGACTCTTTCCTCTGCCGGCAGGTAGCTGTCTCTCTCGATTTCTCCGATAGACCCGTCAGTCGTAACGACGATCCCGATGGTGGAATGGTCGGCAATCACCTTTCTCGTTCCGATTTCGGCGGCCTCTTCAAACGGAATCCGCTGTTCCTGCCACGGCGTATTCACCATGCGCGCCTTTCCTTCTTCCTGATGGCCAAGAGCGCTTTTCACCATATATCCAACGCAGTCCACCATGCGCACTTTGAAATTGATATTGCCCGGAAGTTCCAGGGTTACCGCTTCCGCCGGTACAAATTTCGGTTCCGTCGTCGTTATGGTCCGGCCCGCTCCGCTTTGCGGAAGTTCGTCGATGACACGTTCCTTCACGTATTGATTCGTGACATTCGGAATGACGAGCAGATCCATAAACCGTTTGATAAAAGTCGATTTTCCCGTCCTGACCGGCCCCACGACCCCTACATAAATGTCCCCCTGAGTTCTCTCAGCTATGCTTTCATATATATTTAGGTTTTCCAATTCTATAACCTCCTCCGATTTTCATTCCACCCATTGTCTGTACAATATATTAGAGGAGGTCTTTTTTTATTCATAAATTTTCAGGCAAGTTCCTTCATACCGTCAGCCGCCGACTGCTTCATCATACAGCTTGTCCATTTCTTCCTCTACATTCACCAGTCCGTTCCTGACAAGATGAACGAAGATCGGCACCAGGACGGGGTCAAACTGACGCCCCGCTCCATCCTCCAGGATCTGAAGGGCCTCTTCCACAGGCACGGGATCTTTATAGCTCCTTTTGGAAGTCATAGCGTCGAAGGAATCCGCAATACAGAGCATCCGCGCGGAGATCGGAATATCTTCCTTTGCAATGCGCCTCGGATAGCCTGTTCCGTCGTAACGCTCATGATGGCCGATCACTGCCGGAATTACATAATCCAGAGATGGCAGGTGCTTGATAATTCCGATGGAATTCTCCACGTGACTCTTGATCAATTCATATTCTTCCGCGTTCAGCTTTTCGGCCTTGTTGAGGATATGTTCCGGTATGCCGATCTTGCCGATATCGTGGAGTAGCGCCGCTTCCTTGATAATCCTCACATAGTCCTCATCCATACCGTAGGCGTAGGCGAGCTTCGTCGCATAATAGGCAACCCGCTTGGAGTGGTTGAAGGTATAGTGGTCCTTGGCGTCGATCGCCGCCGTCAGAGCGTAGATCGTCGGCGCATAGCTCGCATAGATATCCGCCTGATTGTCCTCTTCCGCGCGTTCCGGCTGTTCTCCCGGCTCTTTCTTTTCGACAGAGCAGGACAGGATCAGGTTCTTTCCTTTTCTCTTTGCGTGATATACGGCCATATCCGCGTTGTCGATCAGCTGCTTCACCGTGCTGGCGGAATGGGGAATCGCGCAGATACCGCCGCTGACGGTAAGCACCTTCAGAGTATAATCCTTCGCCCGCTTGTTCATATTGAGAATCTGTTTCCGGATATTTTCAGCCAGCGTCTTCGCCGCCAGGATATCGTACATCGGCAGGATGACAGCGAACTCCTTTCCGCCGTACCGCGCCACGTAGCCGTTGCCGCCCACGGTAGCCCGTATGATCTGGGAGACCCGCTGCAATGCGACATCCCCCTCCTTATTTCCGTAAAGCTGGTTATACAGCTTAAAATCGTCAATATTCAGAATGATCAGAGCCAGAGAATGGTCCATGTTCTTCTCATAGACCTCATTGATCGTCTCATAGAAGTATTTGCGGTTCAGCAGTCCGGTAAGCTCGTCGGTCCTGGCTTCGTAATAAACCTTTTCATAGAGCTTGGAGTTTTTCACAGCGATGGAGCCGATAGAATCTACCGAAGCAAGAAAGCTCAGGTCATCGAAGGTGAAACCGCCTCCTTTTTCCTTGCCGGTAAGAAAGACGATGCCGATCAGCTCGTCCTCGTTTTTCAGCGGCGCCAGGCATTCGATATCCAGATCGCTCAGCTGCCGTTTCTCCGTCTCCCACATGGATTTATACGCCATGGTCCGCTTGAAATCCCTCATCAGAAGGCATTCGCCATGCTCGGTAAGCCACAGGACCAGAGGGTTGTCCTTCTGAAGCACAAAACTCATATACGCCAGGGAGCTGTTGCTGTGGGCGATGCTGTACTCCCCGGTTTTTCCGTCGGCAACGCATACGTATACCTTTTTCACTCCGATGGTGCTCTGGATGACGCCGACGAGTTCCTCCAGAATCTCGTCGATATGCAGGCTCTTGGAAACGGAATAGCTGAATTTTTTCAGATTCTCCGCCCGCATGATCTCTTCTTTAATAAAAACGTTATCGATAAACTTCTTGATTCCATGATAGATCAACAAAATCGCCAGCGTAAACAGTACGGAAATAATCAGCACATCATACGCTTCAAACCGGCTGAGATAGTCGTGGATCGTCTGTTCCATGAATTGAATCGCATTGGCAAAGATCAGCATCGCGAGGGCCAGGGTGATGAAATAGCAGATTCCCCTGGAAACCAGCAGAGTGAGCTTGAACAATCTCCGCTTATACAGCGCGTAGAAAATACAAAAGGCGTTGACAACTCCAGAAAGCACGTCGGTCGGGAATCCCCGAAAAATGGAAAACATGACAAATAAATGGCCGATGAACAAGGCCATGATACCGACGACGATGGGAGTAAACTGTTTTCGAATCAGTTCGTTGTTCCTGCTGCTTTTGACGATGGCATAGACCACATGAAGGGCGATCGCGGCAAAAAAGACGAAGAGAATTCCTGCCGCCCATGTCGGGTGATATACAAACCGAAGCTCCACTCCCGCCAACTGCAGTCTCGGAGGGGCCAGCAGCGCGCCGGTCGCGATATTGACCGCGTTGACCGCCACAAAGAGCAGGAGCCATATCTTATCAACATAGCTCTTCTTTATGCCGACGAAGTCTTTCACAAAGTGAATGAGGGCAACCGGAAGCAGCGTCAAACCGACGATGGATATGTCGTACCAGAATTCTATGGAAGGCCACAGCAGCATCCGCATGCAGAAGGAGCCTCCGGTCCATAGGATCATGGCGCTCAGAACAACAAGAAACGAGTTGATCAGCTTCGTCTTCTTCGCCGCCACAAATGCGAGCAGCAGAAAAATATAGCAGATCAGGGCGGTGATCGGTACTGCGATGAAATTGCCAATCAAAAATGCCACCCCCTGTTCATATCATAGTCCTCCTTTTGCAGCGCAAGCAATTCCATCACTTCATAAGGAGACGGATTGATATTCCGGATTGTCTTCCCTTTCTGTCTTTCGTATTCTTCAAAGGTTCCGCATTTCAGAATGGTGATCTCAAGGGGTTCCATTCCAAGAATCCGTTTCAGATCTTTATAGTCATTGTCTACATATTTAAAATATACGCTCAAATGCTCACGTAAAATATCTTTCGTAACCGCGTTCGTCGAAAGGGACTCCCGTTTCATCTCCACATACATATGAAGCAGCGGACGGGACTGTTTGTTATATTCCTTTATGGCGATCCAGTTTTGGATCGGAAGGTTGGACAGATCGACCACATCCCGGATGCAGTTTTCCGAAATGCGAGTAAATCCGGCGATGTCAATAATCGTCGGAATCCTGTCCACATATTTGAAGCGCGGTATTTTGATCTTATCGGCGCTGCTCTCCAGTCCGACGCAGCGGTATATGTCGCCGACGCGGTATCTGACAAAAGCGCCGCCCTTTAAAACAGACACGACCAGCTCGTACTTTTCATCGGGCATCACTTCGTTCATCAGATAGGTTTTCGGCTGATACTCCGGATCGTCCAGACTCTTATTCATCTCAGATTCGGGGATAAACTCATAGAAGCAGGAGTCCGGGAAGAAGTAGAGGCCGTCTCTCGTCCAGGTTTCCGTGCCGATGACGCCCGGTTCCGTTCCGGCGAACATTTCCATCGGGCGAATGCCCCACAAGTCCTCCAGATCGTTTTTATAGTATTCATTATCCGTCCCGACGATCATGAGGCCCTTCAGCCGGAACAGATCCTTCGGTTTCAGATCCCGGTTTTCCTTTTTGCAGTTGTATTTCGCCCGCATGAACCGGAACAGCATGGACGGGGGATATTGAAACAGTTTTCCTGCGCCTTTCTCTTCCTTTTTCGATTTGCCGCCACTCATGGAGCTCAGGCTGAGGCTTACGTAATAAGTGACGCTTCCGAGGCCGAAAAAGTAATCGATCCCTTTTCGGAGTCCCAATTTAAACCCCTTTTTGTTCCGCTCGGAGAATGACATTTTAACGGCCTCCTTGACCGGAGGCAGAAATTCGATCCCGATTTCCTCGTTCAGCAAAAGCGGAAAAATACCGGTGGCATACGGAAGCGGAGCCAATCCGTAAAGAAAGGTGTCGGTACTTTTTATATTGAAATTACCCCTTTCGGAGCTTGTTCCAAAAACCATGCAGGCAAGCATGTTAGTCTTATATGTATCGAGCATACTCCTGGAGTATGGCGCCACCTTGATGGGGTTCTTTCCGCCCTCCCAAGTGGTCTGAATCCAGATCAGCGGCTTGTCCGGAAGCATATCCTCCTGCTTCTGGAGGAGGATATCGGCATAATCGCCGTATGTGGTCAGCGGTACCTGCCGGCGAAATTCGTCGATCGTCTCCGGCTTTTTCCCGTCCAGCATATATTTTCCCAGCCCCGAATTGCTCCACAGTGAGATCTGTTCCAGCATCAGGCGGTTTTGTATCTTCATATACCCTTCCATATCAAGATCCAGAAAGCCGCAATATTCTTTCCATATGGCGCTGGGCTGCAGGTTATTCAATTTTTCTTCAAATCTCACCAAATCGCCTTCTTTCTATGATCGGAAAGTCTCCACACAGCGCTTCAAGCTCCGGCAGGTCGGTATTAAAAAGGGTGTCGTACGTTTATATTCACCGTAGTCAGGAAAGGTCTTCATGAAAATCCACCGATCCTGAAGGATGATGTAAGCCACATTGAAAAGGCTGAAAAGGATTCCGGCCGTCAACAGCAGGGCCCCCGGCCACGCAAGCCAGAGGGAGAGGTAAAACCCGATGAACCAGAGTACGCCGGGATGCCTGCTCAGGGCGTAAAATCCTGCCGTACAGGTCTTGGGCGGTTCTGTTGAGTTGATATAAGTGGTCTGAAACGGGATGGCAAAGAACAGCGTGTATAGAAGCAGGATCAGAAACAGGAACGCCGCCAGCAAAAAAACCGGAGTCCTGAACGGATACCACAGCCCACCCCTGATTGCCGAGGAAACGATCCCCCCCGTCGATATGAGCAACAAAAGACACCCGGCAAAAAAACCGCACCGGAGCAGCCTGTAATCTGCAGTAACGCTGTTGATGTCGTATACGATAAAGAAAAGAAATGCCAGGCAACCTATGATGATATAAGACATATCTCCGTTTCCTTTCGTAAATGAGAGACTCCGGCTCACAACCTTCAAAACGAGGCATCATTTTCACATTACCATTATTTCAGACAGTTTTCAATATAATTCCACAAATAGTTGAATTTTTTGCCAGATTTATCATCGACGTTTTTTGATAAATTTTAGCAGTCTCTCCCAGCGGATAACATTTCTCCAAAGAGGCTGAAGGTCTTCCCTTCTGTAATCTTAACAGGCACGATCTGTCCGACCAGATCGGGGGTTCCCTTGAAGTTTACGATTTTTCCTGATTCCGTTCGTCCTGTATAGGTCTTTGTGTTAGTCTTGCTGGGACCTTCCACCAGAACAGACAGCGTCTGCCCTTCGCAGGCCGCATTCTTTTCTGCGGAAATTCCGTTGAGCAGCTCTACCAGCCGGTTAAACCGTTCGTGCTTCTCCGCCTCCGGTACCTGCTCCGTATATTTTTCGGCAGGGGTCCCCTTCCGAATGGAATAGAGAAATGTAAATGCCGAATCATACCCGACCTGTTTCACCAGATCAAGCGTCTCGTCAAAATCCGCTTCCGATTCTCCCGGAAAGCCGACGATGATGTCCGTCGTGATCGAAATCTCGGGAACAGCCTGCTTCAGCTTCCCGATCAGCAGCAGGTAATCTTCCTTCGTGTATTTGCGGTTCATCCGCTTCAGGATTTCGGTGCTTCCCGACTGGACCGGAAGATGGATGGAGTTGCACAGCTTGTCACAGTCCCTGAATGCCTGAATCAGCCTGTCCGACAGGTCTTTGGGATGAGAAGTCATAAACCGTATCCGCTCGATCCCCTCAACCTCGTTGAGCAGGTAGATCAGACCGGCAAAGTCCACGTCAAAATCGCTGCCGTTTCCGTAGGAGTTCACGTTCTGCCCCAGAAG
>CAMJRV010000128.1 GCA_946408315.1 uncultured Bacillota bacterium
TTCCGCTGTTGGAACACGAAATATCCACAGAGTTTTCGAAATCTCGTATTTATGGAACTAGATTCCATGCAGAAAAGCTGGCTTCTCCTGATTTTCATTACTATTCCCAAAAGTGTCCTCCGGATGAAGAACCTTCTCTTGTGGTTGCATTACGAATTGATGAATCGGCGTCTATGAGCGCCTTTGGGCGGTTGGATGCCGCAAAGCAGGCGGCCGTCGCAGTTTATGAATTTTGTGAAAGCTGCAAAATACCAATGTTGATTTACGGGGATACAGCAGACCGTTCATCTTTGGAGCGGATGTCGCTTTACTCCTATATCGACTATGAGAACCCAGCTCTGAACGATAAGTATTGCCTTATGGCGATACAAGGACACAGCAACAACCGGGATGGTATGGCACTGCGCATCCTGGCGGAAAAGCTGATGAAAGCGCCGCAAAAGACGAAGCTGCTTATCAGCATCAGCGACGGTCAGCCAAAGGCTATGCCGGACTATACCGGTGAGACTGCCATAACTGATATGAAAGGTGTGATACAGGAATATAGCCGCAAAGGTGTATTATTTCTGGCCGCTGCCATTGGGCAAGATAAAGAAACTATTTGTGATATTTACGGGCAGGAACGCTTTTTGGACATCACCGATTTACGGCAGCTTCCGGCTCGGCTGGTTCATGTCATTGCTAAATATCTATATTAATGATAAACTCAGAGCATCCTGGAGGTGATTAATGTGGATTGCTCCAAGATTGGGCGTTTAATTTTTCAGCTGCGAAAAGAAAAAGGTCTGACACAGCAGCAGGTTGCGGATTTGCTAAACATCAGCAATAAGACCATATCCAAGTGGGAGTGCGGTTTGGGCTGCCCCGATGTTGCGCTATGGTCTGAGCTCGCGGTCGTGCTGGGAGCAGATATTCAAAAAATGCTGGAAGGAAAACTTGATCCCAACCTGCCTGACGTGGGAAAGATTGATAAAACGCATTTCTATGTATGCCCTGTCTGCGGTAACATTCTGACGAGTACAGGAAGCGCCTCCATTTCCTGCTGTGGACGAAAGCTGCGCCCTTTAAAACCGGTGCCTTATACTGCAGAACATGAAATTACAGTGCAAGAAATGGACATAGACTACTATATTTCTATCCGTCATGATATGATGAAAGACCACTATATCTCGTTTGTGGCGTATGTGCTTTACGACAGAGTGTTTCTAATCCGTTTGTATCCGGAACAAAATGCAGAAGCACGTATTCCAATGATGAAAATAGGCGGCGACTTATATTTGTATTGTACAAAGCACGGTTTGCAGAAATATATCGACCTTTTAACCAAGACCACTTCCTGAAATCTATGGGGTTTTTGGTTGATGCATCTTCACAATCGCACACTCGTTTGATATACTTATCTAGTATACGTATCGTCTCACTTTTATCATGCTCCAGGCACTTATAAAATTACAGAGGAAAAAATTATGCTGAAAGGTCTGAAAGGTCATGACATCTTCTTGGATTTGTTATCCGAAAATAACTTTAAAGGAACCATACACTCCATATTTCATTCTGCGCTTAATATAAAAGGGGATGATCACTGCCTTTATTCTGTTTTATCAAACAAATTCGAGCATGTACCCTATTCCATTATATTAGACACAAATAGTCCAAATTTTATGGCATTGAATATAGGCGATAATGTTTTTTTAGAAGACAAAATAATGCACGTGGGGGCTTTGACTATCTCATTAGAGGATATCATACCTTATACCCTCTGTTTGCCTCAATTTACAAGAAACGAGGAATTGCTCACGCACAATATTTCTTTTGTTAATAATACACTCAGCGATATTGCTAAAGATGCACCAACAACCCCTTTTGAGCAGGCAGCTCAGAAGCTTTTAGAAGAAAATACCAGGAAGTTTATTCAGAGCTTAAAGAAAAAAAATGAAATGGAAATGATAAAAAACGCTCAAGGAATAGTCGGACTCGGCCATGGACTGACTCCTACGGGTGATGATTATATAACCGCAATATTGGCTACCGTAGTTATGCCAGACAGCCCAACAAATGGATTGAAACCAATTATGAAGAAGATCGTTGAAAATGCCAGGGCAAGCACAAATGAAGTGAGCTACGCGTTGTTAGAAAGGGCATATTCAGGTTTTGTAAGAGAAAAATTGAGTGATTTTTTACTGGCAATGATGAATTCAGATGATGTAACGAAAGAGTTGAACTCATTGCTGACAATAGGTTTTTCATCAGGCAAAGATTTAGCACAAGGTATTGTTTGGGGGTTAGAAATAGCATTAGACAATTGAAATCAAGGAATATGAAGAAGGGTTAAGGGCCTCCAAATTGCCCTTAACCCTCTAGTTTTTTTGATATGCTGCATCGTTTTTTTATAAGTTCTCTATAACAGTACCTGTTTTTCCTTCAATCCCGTCTTTCGCCTTTTCAAGCAATGTAATTAATGCTTTTCTTCCCTTTTTGGATGAAGCAAATTTAACAGCTGCCTCAACTTTAGGAAGCATGGAACCCTTGGCGAAATGACCTTCGGCAATAAGACTTTGAGCATCAGCCAGGCTTATATTATCAAGCCATTTTTGATCCGGCTTTCCAAAATTAATAGCAACTTTTTCAACTGCTGTTAAAATAATCAGCATATCGGCCTCAATAATTTCAGCAAGTTTAGCCCCTGCAAAATCCTTGTCAATAACTGCGTTGACAGCAGATAATCGATTCCCATCAGACACGACAGGAATTCCTCCCCCGCCAACAGCAATACATACTTGTGCGGAATTCATCATTGACTTTATTATTTCTTTTTCAATAATATCAACAGGTTGAGGTGAGGGCACGACTCTTCTGTAGCCTCTTCCGGCATCTTCCATCATTATCATCCCCAGTTTTTCCATATCCCTGCTTTCTTCTTCGGAATAGAAACTCCCGATCGGTTTCGTAGGATTATGAAATGCCTCATCGTTTTCGTTGACCAAAACCTGTGTTATCACGGTTGCAACAGGATTGCTCAGTTTTCTGCTGATCAGTTCGTCACGAAGCGCCTTTTGCAGGTCGAAGCCGATGTAAGCCTGACTCATTGCCCCGCATGTATACAAAGGTAAAAATTCAAGCTTCGGCTGATGCTTTGAGGCAGTTTCAAATGCAAGATTAATCATGCCGACCTGAGGCCCGTTTCCATGAACGATAACGACCTGGTGACCTTGTTCGATCAAATCTACAATTGCTTTCGAGGTTACTCTCGCAGCATCTTCCTGTTCTTTTAGATTATCCCCTAAAGCGTTTCCGCCTAGAGCAATTACAATTTTCTTTTTCATGCCTCACCATTCTCTCATGTTTAATCTTCGATCAATTTAGGTTTAACGATGGCATTTGCAACGGCATAGAAAATCGCTGCCGTAATAATGCTGATGAAAGAAGTGCAATATTGAGGTAAATTGCTGTTGAAGTAAAACGATACGACGGAAGCTAATGCCCAGCAAATAAAGGCAACAGGCACGAAGTTCACTGGTCTAAGTTTTGAGTCTTCAATTTTACGATTCAATACTACCTGGTCCATAATAATAATCGTAGCAATTGGCGGGACCAGAACGCCTAACATTACCAACCATCCCTGCTAAGCGCCCCACATACCGGATGCCGCA
The DNA here is from genome assembly GCA_946408315.1 of uncultured Bacillota bacterium. Taxonomy (GTDB): domain Bacteria; phylum Bacillota; class Clostridia; order Peptostreptococcales; family Anaerovoracaceae; genus Anoxybacterium. Next base: position 3,651 of record CAMJRV010000128.1, read on the forward strand.
GCTGTTACACCGATTACTCCCAGAATAATTGTTAAAAGTCTCATTTTCTTTTTTGTAATCATTGCCCAGCCTACTGCTCCGTTATATAAACAGTGTGTACATGCAACGCCTAAGTTAATAAAGATGAACAAAACAACTATAAATGTAAGGACCGCGTTATGATGCACCAAAAGATTGCTGAATTGGCCTCCATTTGTAGCAGGGTCGGTAATAACGGATGAGCCGGTAGCAACGATGATTGCACCGATCAGCTCAGCAATGCTCTTTGTAAATGGGAATGCTGTCGTAGATGCCCAAAACCCCTGCCATCCGGTTTTAGACCATCTTGTAAAGTCCGACGTCATAGTACCTGAATCGATGAACGTGGAAAACACAATAGATGCGCATAAACCAAAAGGCATTGCTTTTGACGGCTCAATTACGGCCTGGTATGACATAATGTCTGCAGTTCCGGTTTGTACGGCATAATATATCGCAATTGCGCCAAGTATTACAAACAAAGGTCCGGCAATATATCCGAAAAATGCTAAAAACCTGATGCCGATAAAAGTACCTGCGATAAACAGGACGCCGGCAAGAATTGTCATTCCCACTTCGCTTTGTCCGAAGGTTTCATACATAGTTGCACCCGTTAAACCTGTCATAAGAGCAAACCATCCTATTACAACAGTAGCCAAAAGCGCTGAGACAGCTATGTAACCATAATTACCAAAGGTTCTTTGGGCTGAAATCGCAAAGCTTTTCCCTGTGCTGCCGGCCAAATAACTGAGGAGGCCTACAACGACGCATAAAAGCATGTTACCGGTTAGGATTGCGGCGACTCCCATTTTGAAACCCAGGTTGGCGGTAACCAAACCACCAAGAACAGCACTTGTTAATGTCATTGGAAAACTAGCCCATACTGACGCAACAGATATAAAACTTTTACGATGATCTTTGGGCACCGGAACGTGTTCAAATTCCGATTCTAAAATCTGATTAGATGACATAATAGTCCTCCTTCTTTATCAAAAACGATTAACAATACTATTTTCAATGCATTATTTGTACTTTTCAGCCATTGCAATGACTGCTTTTTGGAAGACTTCCATCGGCGGATAGGTGATGCCTGCACCGATCATACCGATACCCGCATCCTTGTGTGCAATGGCAGTATTGATCACCGGCTTAACACCTGTTTCTAAAACTTTGCGGGCATCAATACCTGTTGCAATTCCCCGGAAGTTAAGAAGAGGAATCGTCACATTCGGATTCAAATCGGTCGTTATTTCCGTCATTTTTTCCGAATAGGAAATCGCATCTGCTACCGTTCCTCCTACCAGCGATACAATCGCAGGCGCGGTTGCCATGGCAAAACCTCCGATTCCAAAAGTTTCAGTTATGGCGCTGTCGCCAATATCGAGTCCTGAATCTTCAGGCTTAAAACCGGCAAACATTGGCCCGATTACTTTTTGCGCAGGTCCGGTGAACCAGGTGTTTCCGCCGATACCGCTCAGTCTGATTCCAAATTCAACACCGTTTCGGCACATTGTGGTAACGATTGTTGAATATGGTATATTATGTGCCGCATCCATTGCGCATTTGCTGACCGCCATCCAGGTCGGACCTGAAAAATAGTCGCTTGATGCAACAAAGTTAAACACATCAACTTTATCTTTTTCTGAAAAACTGGTTTGCAGTATAAACGGTGTAAGCGCCTGAATGAGAATCGTTGTACCGGCCACATTTCTGTTATGGCATTCATCGCCCATATGCAATGCTTGTGAAAGAAGGCGTCTCAAATCTATTTCTTTTGCAATTTCCATTGCTTCTTTTAAAATCGGGCCGAGTACGTCGCGCATCCAGATCAACCTATCGATAACACTTTGATCATTTGCACCCATTCTTAAAATCTTAGAAAGCTGTTCACTTAAATTTGTGAACGCGATATTACCGTAGGTCTTGTTTTTTACAATGTGCATGTACATGGAAGCAGACGTCACACCAGCCATCGAGCCTACCGTATCATGCTCATGACATGGGGAAAACTTGATTTTCCCGGAAGCCGCCACCTTATCCGCTTCTTCAATGTTTTCTGCCAGACCTTCAAATACCAAAGCTCCTGTAACAGCACCTTTCATCGCACCGCACATGTCTTTGTATTCAATAGGAGGGCCCGCATGGATAATCGTCTCTTTGGTCATTCCCGGGACTACATTGATTGCTTGATCATAGCCGATAAGAACAGGGTGAGAGTTGATAATTCTCTCAACGGCCTCAGCATTCGCCTTGTCAATCTTTTCTTTTAGCATAGGGTCGCTTAAGAAATCTAAGGCCATTAAAGAATTTACGTCTCCTCCAGCCGGCGGGGTAAAATTAACTTGCGCAACCGGTACATCTTGTTTATTCAAGTCGTCTTTAAATAGCTCAACCCCTACATTAACTACTTTTAATTCACTTTCAAGAAAGTTTAAAATTCTGCTCATATTTTTTCTCCTTTCGAAACAAATTCTCTGGCGAGAAGTCCAGTGTTTACGCTGCTGCTTGCAATAGTCACACCTGCAGCTTCAAGCTGTTTAACAGAAGATTCGAGGTCTTGAGCGTCTTTGTCAGTGCCAAGCACATAAGCCAGTATTTCAAGATGCCGACCTTCATTTTTCAGCTCTTCTTTTATTTCTTTGATAGCAGGTATCATGACGCCGACAGGATCCGGATGGGAACCGTAGCCTAATTCGAAGTCCAAAACAACAACAGCAACTTCTTTGTCTCTTGCCTCCTGATAGAATCTTTCGATTCTAAGAGAAGGATCGATCATTGGGTGAGGCCGTCCTTTTGTAAATTCATCATCACCGAAATCAATAAAAGTATGCTCTTTGCTTTCATGAACATCTTTCAATTTTAAGTTAGGATCTTTTGATATATTGCTGTAAACATTAGAGAATTTTTCAGAAACTAATTTTGCAGATTCGTCACAGAGCGTTCCGCCGCAATAAAGACCGCGAATATACTTCTGCTCATCTTTCAGTTTGCCTTTTACCTCTTCAATGAAAGCCGTGTTTAAAGGATGAGCCTCAACTGTTCCCTTTAAGCCGGACAATTCAACTGCTTTTAATGCGGCTTCTTCCGTTGTTTTGGCAAAAACAGCGCCTGATTTCTCAACTTCTTCTCGATTGCCTCCAAGGA
>CAMJRV010000129.1 GCA_946408315.1 uncultured Bacillota bacterium
CGAATCATACAATGCGGTGCGGAAAATGGAACAAGAAGAATTATGAAGGAATTGAGCTTGCGGGTAAGACTTTGGGCTTGATCGGTTTTGGCAGGATCGCCAGAGAAACGGCGAGGAAAGCTGCGGCCCTTGGTATGAAAGTAATTTACACGAAAAGAAGCTGTGCGGAGGAAGGCTTTGAAGCGCAATATGTAACCTTTGACGAACTCCTTGCAGAGTCGGATTTTATTTCGCTTCATATGCCTTGCTTAAAAGACAGATCACCGTTGATTGGGAAAGAACAAATCGCAAAGATGAAAGACGGGGTATATATTGTAAATACTGCAAGAGGGGAGCTGATTAATGAGGAGGAGCTTCTCGACGCCCTGGACTCCGGTAAGATAGCGGGAGCGGCGCTGGATGTCTTTGCGGAGGAGCCGACAAGGAATGAAAGGCTCTACACCCATGACAAAGTATCGATTACTCCGCATATAGGAGCATCTACCGCTGAGGCGCAGAAAAGGATAGGGGACGAAGTGGTTCAAATTGTTTTGAGATATTTTCAAAATCTATAGTTGTGTAATTTTGTGCCAAGGAATATAATGGTATTATTAAGTGTTTATTTCTATAGAAACCGATTTCTATAATGGAGGACAGGCGTCGTGATCAACGATTACAGCAATTTAAAAGTTTTACATAGGAATCGTCTTGAGAGCAGAGCATATTTTATTCCGTACAGCACCAGGGAGGACGCACTGACATTTGAAAGAGGAATGTCTGACCGGTTCGCTCTTTTAAATGGCTTATGGAGCTTTTGCTACGCTGATTATCCGGAGATGACTCCTCAGAATTTCCACGAGAAGGATTTTTGCACCGAAAGCTGGGACAAAATCCCCGTGCCTGGGAACTGGCAAATGCATGGCTACGGAAAGCCGCATTACACAGACCTGATCTACCCGTTTCCGATAGACCCGCCCAAAATCCCCTCAAAGAATCCTACGGGATGCTACAGAAGAGATTTTACGGTGCCGGACTGCTGGGAGGGCATGAAGATCGTTTTAAGGTTTGAAGGGGTGGACAGCGGTTTTCATGTATGGATCAACGGAGAATTTGTCGGCTACAGCCAGGGCAGCAGGAATCCGTCTGAGTTCGATATTACCCCTTATATCGATGTCGAAGGAATCAACAGCATTTCTGTCAGGGTATATCAGTGGACGGATGGCACATATCTTGAGGATCAGGATATGTGGTGGCTGTCGGGTATTTTCAGGGATGTATCGCTGTTTGCAAGAGAGAAGGTATGCATAAAGGATTACTTTGTCAGGGCCGACCTTGATGAAACCTACTGCAACGGCATCTTAAGCATGGAATCAAAAATAGAAAATACGGGAGAGACCGGTCTGTCAGAATGCAGGATTCATTATGAACTGACGGATGGTCAACGCCTCATCGCTGACTGCGAAGAGAAGCTGGATCTCGACGCCCATGGCGCTGTGACTTTAAAATCCGTCATGGAGATCGAAAAACCGTATCAGTGGAGCGCGGAGACGCCTTATCTTTACACGCTGCTTATCTCGCTTTCCGATAAAGATGGACGGCCCCTTGAGGTTACTGCCCAGAAGGTCGGTTTCAGGAAAGTGGAACTGAAGGCTGGCAATATGCTGGTAAACGGAAAAGCCATCATGATCAGAGGAGTCAACCGCCATGATGCGAACCCCGATACGGGACGGGTAGTTTCATACGAACACATGAAGCGGGATATTTTCCTGATGAAACAGAACAACATCAATGCCGTGAGGACTTCCCACTATCCGAACGATCCCAGGTTCTACGATCTGTGTGACAGCTACGGCCTTTATGTAATGGATGAGGCAGACCTGGAATGCCATGGCTTTGAGCTGTTTGGAAAATACAATATGATCACCGACGACCCTCAGTGGGAGGCATCCTACGTAGACAGGGCTGAAAGGATGGTTGAAAGGGACAAAAACCACCCGTCGATTATCATGTGGTCCCTGGGAAATGAATCCAGCTTCGGCTGCAATTTCGAAGCTATGGGAAGCTGGGTCCGGAAAAGAGATGATTCGCGGCTGATTCATTACGAGGAAGACCGTGAGGGTAAGGTTGTCGATGTCATGAGTACGATGTACTCGAATCATGAGAAGACAGAAGAATTCGGAAAGATGGAAGACAGCGCCAAGCCGCATATTCTCTGCGAATACGGCCATGCGATGGGTAACGGACCGGGCGGCCTCAAGGAGTACTGGGAACTGTTCTACAAGTATAAAAGGCTCCAGGGCGGATTCGTATGGGAGTGGTGCGACCATGGACTGAAAAAGATAACCGACGACGGTACCGGGTATTTTGCCTATGGCGGCGATTTCGGCGACGATCCGAACAATTCCAACTTCTGCTGCGATGGGCTTGTACAGCCGGACCGGACACCCACTCCGGGACTTCTGGAATATAAGAAGATCATAGCTCCCGTCAGACTGGAGGAAGAGGACGCCGCATCGGGACAAATCCGGATTACGAACCTGTTCGACTTTATCGGACTCGGCGGATTCAAGCTTTCCTACAGCGTTGTCGGGGACGGTATTGTCGTGGAGAGCGGAGTCGTTGATCTGCCGGAGGTCATGCCGTATGAAAGCAGAACGGTCAGACTCCCGATCAAAACCCAACGGGAACGAAGGCTTCATACCGACCTGTGGCTGAACTTGGACATCGTGACAGGCTGCGATACCGAATGGGCATCAAAAGGTCACATCATCGCGTGGGATCAGTTCCGGCTGCCATATTCGGAACGAATCATTACAGAGAGGAAAGCGCAAAGTCTTCCCGCACTGAAGGTAGAGGAAAGCGCGTTAAATATTTTGGTCCGCGGAAATGGCTTTTCCTATCTGTTTGACAGGCTGGAGGCAAAGCTGTCGGAGCTTCGTTACGAGGGACAGGATCTGCTCGCATCAGGTCCCTCGTTCAACCTTTGGAGGGCTCCTATTGACAATGATATGTTTGTTGTTGACGGGTGGAGGAAAAAGGGTCTTCACAACGTGCTGAACCGGGTTGACAGCGCAGTGTCGGAAATCGTTGACGGGGCGGCAGTCATAAAGGCTGTCCAATACCTTTCGCCTCCCAACGGGGACTGGGGATTTACGCTGGAGCAGACCTATGAGATTTACGGGAACGGGGACATCTACCTGAATACAAAGGGGCATCCGCAAGGGGAGCTTCCGGAATGCCTTCCCCGCCTGGGATACAGAATGTGCCTTCCCGGAGATTTCAAAACGGTAACGTGGTACGGAAGGGGTCCCGGAGAATCTTACATAGACAGCAAGGAAGCCAATCTCGTCGGCATATACACAAAAAAGATCGAGGATATGTTTACGAATTATGTATTTCCGCAGGAAAACGGAAACCGGTCGGATGTTAAATTCATGGCCTGTACTGCAGATTCGGGCGTCGGCCTGCTGTTTTCCTCGGAGGAGACGTTCCATTTCAGCATTCATGAGTATACCCTCGAAAACCTCGAAAAGGCAAAACATACCTTTGACCTTGAAAAGAGCGGATTTTCAAATCTCTATATCGACCACAGGCACCATGGTCTCGGAAGCAACAGCTGCGGGCCGGTTCCGCTGAAAGGCCATAGTCTGGCGCCGGAAGAATTTGATTTTACGATAAGGATCAGACCATTTTCCTCAAGTCTGATATCGCCAATTTCACTCTACAGTGAGAGCGTCAGGAGGTAGGAGGAACCGATGAAGAAGCTATGGAACAAGCTCAAAGTCAATCCGAAGAGCGCACCCTATTATTTCCTCATTCCTGTCATCGTCATATTCGGCGTGTTCATGATCTATCCGATTGTGAAATCGCTCATGCTGAGCTTCTACAGCTTTGAGGCAGGGGATTATCATTTCGTCGGACTTCAGAATTACCTGAATCTTATGAAGGACCCGGTGTTTAAGAAATCCCTGTTCAATACGCTTGTATACCTTGTCGTCCAGGTGCCCGTGATGGTGTTTCTTGCACTGATGCTGGCCTATCTGACGGACCAGGCGTTTGTAAAGGTGAAGGCGGTCTTCCGGATTTCTCTTTTCCTGCCGGCTGTAACCTGCCTGGTTGCGTATTCACTGGTATTCAAGCTGTTGCTCAACAATGAGTACGGCCTGGTCAATTACATCCTCAATTTCTTTGGGATTGACGGGGTCAACTGGCTGGGAGGCAGTATAAGCTCAAAGATATCTATCATGATCGCCATAACCTGGCGGTGGACAGGCTACAACATGATCATCATGCTGGCGGGGCTTCAGACGATTCCTCACGAACTCTATGAAGCGGCAGATATTGACGGGGCAAACAGAATGCAGAAATTACTGAGGGTGACGCTTCCGAACATGAAGCCGATTATTCTGTTCGCCGCAATTACTTCTACAATCGGGACTCTTCAGCTGTTTGACGAGCCTTACATCCTGACAGAGGGAGGTCCTGACGGCGCGACGATAACGGTTGCACAGTATCTTTACAATACAGGATTCCGGTATATCAAGTTCGGGTATGCGGCTGCAATCAGCTACGTCCTCGTCATCATCATAGCCGTGCTGTCATATCTGCAGTTCAAGTTGGGGGAGACGGATTCATGAAGAAAAGAAAAGGAAATCCTCGGAGCGAAACCCTGAAGGTGAAGATCGTTACATATACCTTGTTGTTTGCAGCGGCAGTCGTTGCTCTATTTCCGTTTTACCTTATGTTTGTATCCTCGACTCTGAGCACGGGGGATATTCTCAAGATACCGCCGACGCTGAGCATAGGTTCCAATCTGCTGGTAAACCTGGAAAATCTGAAAGACAAGATCAATATCGGAAGGGTCGTGTTCAACTCCGTGTTCATCTCGGTGGTTTATACCTTTCTGACACTTGTGATCAATTCCTTGGCGGGATATGCCCTGGCCAAGTTTCATTTCAAGGGAAGGAACCTGATTTTCGCATTGATTATGGGAACCATGATGATTCCGGCGCAAGTGCTTTATATCCCGCAGTTCACCATGATGACTTCGATCGGATGGGCGAACACCTTCAAGGCCGTAATCATTCCCTCCTTGGCGAATGCCTTTGGAATCTTCCTGATGCGGCAGAACATGATATCCTTCCCCACGGCCTTGATCGAATCGGCCAGAATAGACGGGTTTAATGAGTTTTCAATATTTTTCAGGATCGTTCTGCCCAATATGAAGCCGGCGCTGGGCGCCCTGGGCATCTACAATTTCATGACTCAGTGGGGCAGCTTTATGTGGCCTCTGATCATCCTGAGCACCAACGACATGTATACCCTGCCTGTTGCATTGGCGTCTCTGGACGGGCTGATGTACAAGGATTACGGTATGATGATGCTGGGTGCTTCGATCTCGACAATTCCTGTGATTGTTATGTTCCTGTCGTTCCAGAAGCAATTTATTTCTGGATTGATGGGTGGAGCAATAAAAGAATAATAAAAAGGAGAGTGTCATTATGAAAAGAACGTTGTCTCTGCTGCTGCCGCTGCTGCTTGTATTCTCGCTGTTCGGCTGCGGCTCCAAGGAACCGGCTCCGGCGCCTGAATCGTCCGGAGAGATCAGTGGTACGATCGTAGTATGGAGCTGGGACGTTGCTGCCAAGGCGTTGGAAGATGCGGCGGTGAAATTCAAAGAGATCCATCCCGATGTAGTTGTTGAGGTTGAGGACCTGGGCACCGACCAGGTGTACGACAGGCTGCTTACAAGGCTTGCCAGCAAGACGGGGCTTCCTGACGTAGTCACCATGGAAGGGGAGAGGGTTGCGACCTACGCGGCCAAATTCCCGGATGGATTTGCAGACATGACCGAGTATGTCAATCCGGACGATTTTCTTCCCGTCAAGATTTCAGAAGTAACGTCAAACGGCAAAATTGTCGGATTCCCGTGGGACGGAGCGCCGACAGGAGTGTATTACAGGACCGATCTTTTTGAACAGGCAGGAATCAATCCGGACGACATCAAGACCTGGGATGACTTCATCAGAGAAGGAAAGAAGATGGAAGCGATCGGCGTCAAGATGATGCCCCTGGCTGCCTCGACCAATCCAACTTTCTTTGGGATGCTGTACGAGCAGACAGGAAGCTATTTCTTTGACCTTGACGGGAAAACGTCCGTCGATACCGAGAATGGCCTGAAGGCTGCGAACACTCTGAAAAAACTGTACGATGCCGGAATCACCTACGACAGCATTGACTGGGATGGTCTGGTGACGGCCACAAAGGAAGGCAAGATCGCTACCGTTCCGTCTGCCGTATGGTGGGCAGGGACGTTGATGGATGAAGTTCAGGAAAGTGCAGGAAAGTGGAAAGTGATGCCGCTGCCTAAGATCGAGGAAGGAATGGATTACGTTGCCGTCAACGGCGGTTCCGATGTACTCGTTCCGGCGGATGCTCCCAACAAGGCAGCAGCAATCGAGTTTGTCAAGTTTGCCATGACAGACGTTGAGTCACAGATCAACGGGTTTACAAATTACGGCCTGTTTCCTTCTTACATCCCGTCCTATACCGATCCGGCTTTCGACGAGGAACTGGACTATTTTGGCGGACAGAAGGTGTGGAGATTCTTTGCTGATGTAAGCGTCAACATTCCTAAAATCAACTACAGTGAGAACTTTGGCGAGGCTTATGACCAGATTAAGGATGCGCAGGCCAGAATGCTGCTGAAGGGTGCAGACCCCAAAGCGACGCTGAAAGGGCTGCAGGATGCATTTGTTAGTAATTTTGGTGATTAATAATACTTAAAGAATAAA
>CAMJRV010000130.1 GCA_946408315.1 uncultured Bacillota bacterium
CTTTACCGCGTCATGTACGCCCTGTCTGCTGATCTTGAATTCCTCCGCAATTTCGGACAGAGAATAGTTGTCTTCGTGGTAAAGCTTCAGTATCTCCTGCTGCTTTGCAGTGAGCAACTGGCCGTAAAAATCATATAGCAAGCTAATTTCTATCATCTTTTCAAACATGGGAAGTCAGCCTCTTTTTTCTAAATGGCAAGCAATTAAACTTGACACCTTAATCAATTTAACACAGAATAAAATTGCTGTCAAGTAAAAAAACTTGCTCCCACAATGCGTAGCTTCCGCGCAGCATGCAAGCGAGGGAGGCTCCCGTGAGAATACCGCAGTTCGGCGATGGCTATTTCAGCAACTCGCATTCATAACTGATCGGGAATTTGCTGCCATTGTCGATCTGATTCAGGATGGCGGAAACATCCCCGCCTCTGAGATCGGGAACTTTCACCCCTCTAAGCAGGCTTCCCCACAGCGTATTGTCCCGGAAGACCACATCGACCACCTCGCAGTCCTGCAGCCCGTACTCCGTCGACATATCGGAAACCGCGTCGTCAAGGGTGCCGATGGAATCCACAAGGCCGTTTTCATATGCCTGACGGGCAGAATAAATCCTTCCGTCTGCAAGCTTCTTTACCTCGTTGATATCCATTCCTCGCTCTTCGGAAACGATGCCTGTAAACTGCTCGTACGCATCATCCACAAGGGATTGGAAGATGGCCTTCTGCTCTGTCGTCAAAGGCTCGACGATACTGCCCATGGCTTTATTGGAACCGGCGGTGATCGTTACGGTCCTGACGCCGTACTTTTCCAGCAGCTCCGAAATATCATAGAGCGTTCCGATGGTTACGCCGATGGAGCCGGTCCAGGTGTTCCGGTTGGCGATGATCTTGTCTGCGGCGGCGGAAATATAGTAGCCGCCGGACGCTGCCATAGAACCCATCACCGCGTAGACGGGCCGGTGTGTCGTCTCTTTATACTCCTTCAGTTTTAAATAGAGCTCATCGCTTTCATAAACGCCGCCTCCGGGAGAATCGACAAATACGATCAATCCCCTGTTGTCGGAATCCGACATCAGCTCATCTATTTTACCAAGGGTCCAGTTATGCTGGTAACCGGCGGGGATTCCAAAGGAATCCGCCTGTCCCGACATAATGGTTCCTTCCACATAAATCTTCGCAATATAAGGCCCGCTGGCCGAAATACCCTGATCTTCTCCCCAAAGGGCGCTCTTGATACTGTTTCCGATCACAGCAAGAACTATAATGACCGCTATGATACATCCGAAGACGATCAGGCTCTTTTTCAGCCTGCTGCTTTTTTTCTTTTGCCCTCCCAGTTCTTCCATGTTGTATTCTCTGATTTCAGCCATTCTGAATCCCCTTTCAACTAATCGTTCTCATTTCATTATTTTCCGCTATTTCTGCCGATCTGTCAATGAAAATCAAAAAACTGTTGACAGTGTATTATGTCATATAGTACACTAAAGACACGGTCAAAATTACACTTTATGGTATTTTCATCCGAAATAAAACAAAATAAAAATAAGAAAAGGAGGGTACTCGTTGTGTTTCAGCTTGATTTAAAGAGCAGAAAATCCATTTATGAGCAGATCGTAGACAACGTCAAGGAGCTCATCATGACAGGAATATTAAATGCGGAAGATAAAATACCTTCCGTCCGCGAACTGTCCAAAACCCTCACCGTAAATCCCAATACGATACAAAAGGCGTACCGCGAGCTGGAGTATCAGGGGTATCTCTATACTGTCTCCGGGCTGGGCACTTTTGTCGCCTCCCCATCGGAGGTCCCCATTGACGAAAAGAGAATCGGCGAAGTGAAGGAGCATCTGAGGGAAAGCATTAAGGAGCTGTTATATATCGGATGTTCCCTGGACAGAATCAGAAAGATACTGGACGAATTGATAGAGGAAAGGAGTGATTGGAATGATAAAGGTAAATAATTTGGATAAATCCTTTGACGGCTTTAAAGCCCTTTCCGATTTGAACTTAAATGTGAAAAAAGGTTCCATTTACGGGCTCGTGGGAACCAACGGCGCGGGAAAGACGACGCTGATCAAGCATGTGACGGGTATCCTGCGGCCGGATCACGGTGAAATACGGATCGAAGACAGACCGGTCTATGAAAATATTTCGATCAAGGAGCGGATGGGCTATATTCCCGACGATCTGTATTTCTTCTCTACCTATAACCTGAAGGAATCGGCAAAATTCTATCGTTCCATCTACCCCAACTGGAACCAGAGCCGCTACGAGCATATGGTGAAGCAGTTTGAACTCAGCGAAAAGAGAAAGCTTTCCAAATTCTCAAAGGGAATGCAGAAGCAGGCCGCATTTATCCTGACCATGTCCTCCATGCCCGATTACCTGGTGCTGGATGAGCCTATCGACGGCCTGGACCCTATCATCCGTAAGCTGGTCTGGAAATATATCGTCGAGGACGTAGCGGAACGGGAAATGACCGTTCTGGTCTCCTCCCACAACCTCAGGGAACTGGAAGGAATCTGTGATTCTATCGGGATTCTTTCCAAGGGAAAGATGATGATCGAACGGGACCTCGATGAATTGAAATCCGATATCCATAAAATTCAGGTCGCTTTCAAGTCACCTGCGGAAGATCCGTACAAGGGACTGAATGTACTTCACAAGGAATCCAGAGGCACCGTCGACCTGCTGATCATCCGCAACAGAAAAGATGAGGTGGAACGCGTAATCAACGAAAGCCATCCTGTCATCTTCGACATGCTGCCCTTGTCTCTGGAAGAAATCTTTATTTACGAACTAGGAGGTGGAGATAATGAAATCGAAAGCATCATATTTTAGCGTATCAAAGCCGCTGGTCATCGAGAACCTGCGCCGGTTCTGGGCAATCCCCGCGCTGGCCTTCCTCGTATATTTCCTGTCGGGGATATTCCCGATCCTCATGTCCTACCGTCGTCTGGACAGCATGGGGAGGTATATCGCCGAGTCGCTCTCCAATCACCAGCCGTTTTACATGTTTGCCCATCTCCTGTTTCCCATTGTCACGGCGGTGGTCATCTTCAAATACCTGCAGGGAATCAGCTCCGTATCGGTCATGCACTCCCTGCCCTTTACCCGTGCCAAGCTTTATAACAGCGGCTTCCTTTCCGGTTTGATCCTGATTGCGGCGCCGATTCTGGTAAACGGGCTGCTCCTGCTTCTTATCAGCAAGCCGGTTTACAACCAGTACCCGACAGAGCAGGGAATCGTAACTGAAACAGTCAACCTATTTTCCAGGACGGATGTCCTGAACTGGATCTGGGTTTCTCTGCTGATCGCGTTTGTGATCTATATGGTCTCGGTCTTCGCCGGTATCGTAACGGGGAACTCCCTGATGCACTTCGCAACGGCTGTCTGGTTTAATTTCCTGATTCCTGCGTTATATGCCATTTTTGTCGCCTACTTCTCTCACTATCTGTACGGCTTCGATACCTCCGGAAATTGGACGGAGTTCGGCATGCGCATTTCGCCGTTTCTGAACATCATACAAACGGACGGCGTCTTCAGCGCCGGCGATACGATTTACTATATCCTCAGCTTCCTGATTCTCTACGCTGTAACCTTCGTTCTTTATCAGAAAAGAAATCTGGAACACGCGACTGATTCCCTCGTATTCCGGTTCATGGAACCGGTCATATGCTATCTCATCGCGTTTCTGGGGATGACGCTGATCGGCTTCTACTTTACGTCTCTCGGTCAGTCGGAGATTTACTGGTATGCCGGTTTGGCCGCCGGTACGGTGATCTTCTTTATCATCGGACAGATGATCGTGAAAAAAACGCCGAGGATCTACAACAGGGGAAGTTTGAAAAGCTTTGGGATCTATGTGCTGATCGCCGTGCTCTTCCTCCTCAGTCTGAACTTTGACGTCACCGGTTTTGAAAAGCGCCTTCCGTCCTCCGAAAAAATACAGAACGTTGCCTGCAGAGAAGGCTTTACCATGGACCGGCGGTTCAACCAATATTACTACAGCGGCAACGCTTCTCCTTACGGGGCCGACGGGAAAGAATTCCGCATGAAAGATCCCGCAAACATTGACGCCGTCAGAAAGATTCACCAATCCTTAGTTGAGGATAAAAACAGATTTGAAACGACGAAAAACGTTCATTCCACAAGCCTGCGCCTGTCGTATAACCCGGATGGAAAATTCCCGTTCAGCAGAGCGTACCAGATGGACTACGATTTCTACAGAAACAGTCCGGAGTTCAAGCAGATTTACGAATCGACGGAATTCAAGGAGTATTTTTCTCCCCAAAATCTGAACTACGAGAAACTTTCCTCCATCTATCTCAGCAGCGGGATACCGAACAGAGAACCCGTTGAAATCAAAGGACGGGAGGCAATGCAGGAATTTCTGACCTGTGTGGATCAGGATTTCAAAGCCCAAAGCTTTGAGGATATGGCAAGCCTGAAACGGCCCTATGCAACGGCGGAAATCAGCTTTACTTTCCGGAATCCAAATTCCAATATGTCGGAGAAGCCGCAAAACGGCGCCGTAACCTATGTAATCACCGACGGTTATAAAAATACGATCCAATGGCTCCAGAATCATGATTACGGAAGCCGCTTCACCTACAGTGTGAGTGAGATCGACTACATTGATATCTACCATTATGTACGGCAGGAAGGTTCCGACAAGATTGAATCTGTAAAAACCCTCAAGGTTACCGATCCTGCGCAGATACAGCTGCTCTTGGACCGCTATGAGACACAGAGCATCTATTATAACGATTATTACGAAGGTGTTGTCGTGTATAAAGGCGGCGTCCAGCCAGTCTCACCGGACCAGTTCTATAAAGAATACGGCTATGACTCTGCCATGGAAGCCTACGACACATCGGCACCAATGACGCATATCTACTTCAATTCAGGAAACGTTCCAGATTTCATTCTGGACTATTTCAAATAAAATCAAAAGGGATTTCATATAGGAGTGGCCGCGCATTTTACAATGCGCGGCCATTTCAAGCAAATTTACCCTCCATTGACAAAGTACAACACGGAGGGTCTGGAGGTTCTTCTGTTATGATATACGATTTAATCATCATCGGCGCCGGAGCGGCGGGACTGTTTGCAGGCGCTTCCCTGCCCCGCCCTGTCAACGGACTGATCCTTGAGAAAAAGGGGGCGCCGGGCAGAAAGCTGCTCATGTCCGGATCAGGCCAGTGCAATCTGACCCATGGCGGAAACATCAAAGATTTTATCTCTCATTACGGAAAAAACGGACCGCAAATACGTTCCGTTCTATACCGTTTCAACAATCTCTCGGTCATCGATTTTTTTGAACAAAAAGGGATCGCCCTTTTTGAACGGGAGGACGGAAAGGTCTTTCCAAAATCATTAAAGGCCTCGGAGGTCCTGAACACGCTGGTGGAAAGCTGCGTTCAAAACGGATTGCAATTCCGTCATACGTCCGCGGCAGACCAGTACACCTGTACGGGTGACGGTTACACTGTCCGCTGCGGAGACCGTTCCTATACCGCAAAAAAACTTATCATCTCCACGGGAGGCTGTTCCTACCCTGCCACCGGCTCAGACGGAAGTTTTTTCTCCGCTTTAAAGGAGATGGGGATTTCTCTCGTACCCACGGCCCCGGCTCTGGTTCCGGTCTACGTAGATCGGTATCCCTATGGAGAGCTGTCGGGGATTTCATTCCAAAACGCCGAGACCACCGTCGGATCGGTACGAAACCGGGATGCCCTGCTCCTTACCCACAACTGCTTTTCCGGCCCCGCAATCCTGAATCTGTCTCGGTTTGCGCGCCCCAGAGACCTCATAACGATCAACTATTATCCGACAAAATCCGAAGATGTGATCCTCAAGGAGCTGTCCTCTTCCCTGCCCGGAAATAACAAGCAGGTTCTGACCGTGCTATATGAATACTTACCGGAAATCCCGAAGCGCTTTCTCGAAGCCATCTGCAGCCGGGCCGGAGTCGATGGGGCGGAAAAAGCGTCACGGCTCTCCCTATCCCTGCTCAAAGCGCTGGTCAGGCTTATCGTCCGCGACGAGTATCAAATCCAACGGCTTGGAGGCTACGAGTCTGCCATGGTCACAACAGGCGGCGTATCTCTTTCTGAAATCAGCATAAAGACAATGGAATCGAAAAAGTTTCCCGGGCTCTTTTTCGCGGGAGAAGTGCTGGATGTCGACGGTGACACAGGCGGCTACAACCTGCAATTCGCCTTTTCCTCCAGCTTTCTTGCGGCCCAAAATTGCCTCGCAGAAAAAATAGGAGCCGAAAATTCCTGATTTCCCAGTCTCCCCTTACAAATTTTTTCCGCACTTCAATAGCAAACCTTTTTCCCTTTTTTTCATATAATGAATATCATGTTAGCATACCGCCGTCACGAGCGGGAATGCAATAATTTATCAGGAGTAAGATTATGGCGATTAAGATATTCATTGATCAAGGGCACAACCCTGTCAATCCCAATGCGGGAGCAGAGGTGAACGGGATCAGGGAGCAGGATATTAACTATCAGGTTGGGATCAGGCTTGCAAATCTACTTAACAATAATCCTAATTTTGAAGCAAGAGTGTCAAGGCCCACGCCTGAGACGCAGCTCGGCACCAGTACAGCCACCAGCCTTCAGGCCAGAGTGGAGGGCGCCAACAGTTGGCCGGCCGATTTCTTTATCAGCCTGCATGGAAATATCAACGAAAACCCTGCCGCCCGGGGCAGCGAAGCTTACGT
>CAMJRV010000131.1 GCA_946408315.1 uncultured Bacillota bacterium
AGCCGACGAAAGTGGAGATGGCGGAACGGATGGGCATTACTGTGGCGCACCTTGACAAGATTCTCCAGCAGAGGCACAATGCGATTATTCTGTCCTACGAAGAAGCAATCAATGAAAAGATGATGATCGCATCGCCCCTCATCGTCAACGAAAGCGATAAGTCTTCGCCGGAATCAGACCTCTTGTACGAAGAACTGAGGGAAAAACTGATAGAAGCCATCGACCAGCTGAATGAAAAGGAACGGATGGTCGTCTCGCTGTATTACTACGAAAACCTTAAGCTGAAAGAGATCGCCGAGGTCCTGAGCATAACCGAATCGAGAGTATCGCAGATCCATTCGGCGGCGATCATCAAGATGAAGAATAAATTGAACAATTATTAAATAAATGCAGGTTTGCGCAGGGTTTGCGCAAGCAAGGAGGTATTAGAATGATAAGAGGATTCTACGCAGCCGCAGCCGGAGTTTTCACACAGCAGAAGGCGCTGAACGTGATTTCAAACAACATTTCAAACGCGTCGACGGCAGGCTACAAGTGCCAGTCGACCACGGAATCCAGTTTTGGAGAACACCTGCTCAACCGGTTGAGCGACGCGAAAAGCGTGGCCCAGAACAATATCGGCCCCGAAGCCTACATGACGATCAACAACTCCGAATATACAGATTTCACTCAGGGCAGCCTGGAGAGCACAGGAAGGCCCGTGGACATGGCCATCAACGGGAAGGGCTTCTTCGTGGTGGAAAGCGAGACTTACGGTCAGGTTCTTACCCGGAACGGCCAGTTTGAAATAGACGGCGACGGAGATCTGTACCTGCCGGGAGTGGGAAAGGTATTGAATGACGGAGGAGATACAATCAATCTGGAAAGCGGCAATTTTACCGTCAGCCCCACCGGCATCATCAGCGTCGGAGGCGAAGAGGCGGATGCCCTGTTTGTCGCAGTACCTGGCGAAGACACGGTTTTGAAGAGCGTGGGAAACGGAGTGTTCCAAGTTGACGAGGATGGAGAATACGAACAGGCGGAAGCGGGAACTTACGGGATCCTGCAGGGAATTCTTGAAAAGTCAAATATCAGCATGGCCCAGGAGATGAGCAAGATTATCGCCGGCCAGAACCACTACAACTCCTGCACACAGATCATAAAGATGTATGATAAGATCAATGAGATGACTGTAAACCAGATCGGCAGAATCGGATAAGGAGGAGAAAAAATGATCAGAGGATTTTACGCAGGAGCGTCCTGCATGGTCAGCCAGCAGACCAATATGAATACGATCGCCAACAATATCGCCAATATCAGCACCACGGCGTACAAGCCCCAGCAGACCGCGTTTTCCGCGCTGATGTATCAGAATATTTACGGCGGCGGCGGTGAGGAGAACTATATTGCAGGCGGACATGGCGTAAGAGTGCAGAAGACAGGCGTCGATTTCACCCAGGGTGATCTGCAGAACACCAACATACCGATGGACTGCGCCATTATCGGAGACGGCTTTTTTGCCATTGAAAACAGAGAGGACGGCACCATTACCTATACGAGGGACGGAAATTTTCAGTTGAGCATGGACGGTTCCAATACGTATCTTGCAAACGCCGCCGGCAACTATGTGCTGGATGCCGAGGGGGCAAGAATTGAAATCCATGGCGCGGATACGAAGACAGATACCGACGGAAAAACCACCTCGGGAGACTTCGATTCTTCCAAGCTTGGCGTCTACCAGTTTCCAAATCAGTACGGACTCGAACTGGCAGGGGGAAATCAATACAGGCCTACCGAAATCTCGGGGGAGGCCGAAGCGGTGGAATCACCTGAGATAAAGGCAGGATATCTTGAGAATTCAAGAGTTCAGATCGGAAGCGAGCTGGTGAGAATGATCGAGGCGTCCAAGGGTTTTTCTTTCGGATCGAAGATCGTACAGACGGCGGACGAGATGGAGAAGGTCATAAATCAGCTGCGATAATCCGTTAAATACAAATTACACTTTCAGTTGAATTTGTAAGAAAATTATAATATTTTTTAAAGTAGTAGTTTAATATTCTGGGAATTTATGCTATTATCAAATTACTGAAAGGCCGATGATATCCCATAATTTTATTGGATAAGGATCGGTTTGCCTTGATAAAAGTGTGAAAAGTATTATATTAGATGGGAGAAGGATATGGAGCTTCACGAAATCCCCGAAGTCGATCAAACGACGAGTTCAACTGTTTTAATCGAGGTTTCTGCAAACGATGACGGAATGACCGGCTTTATCAAACTGGTCAAACAGGGCGTCAATCCGGAGCCGGTCACGCAGGAACAGTTGATTGCGGCGCTGAGAGAAAACCGGATTACCTATGGCATCAAAGAGTCTTCTGTGGAAAAGCTGGCCGCGAGGCCTATTTACAACATCAAGATCGAAGTGGCAAAGGGGCTTCCTGCGGTTTTCGGACAGGATGGGTCGGTTACATATTATGTGAAGAGGGATTCGGAATACCGCCCGGAAATCAATCTGGAAGGGGCGGTAGACTATAAAAATCTGGATTATTTCCAGCTCGTGAAGAAGGACCAGGTGCTGGCCGAGATCATAAGGGAAACGGAAGGCACGGAAGGGGTCAATATCTATGGCGGCGTCATTCCGACAAAGAACGGAAGGCCGGCGCCGTCTCCTGTCGGAAAAAACACGCATCTGATTCAGGACGACACGGTCCTGGTATCGGACTGCGACGGCGTCGTTCGTTTTCTCAGAGACAGTATCGACGTTAACGACGTACTGAAGATCAAAGGAAACGTCGACCATCTTACAGGCAATATCAACTTTACCGGAGACATCAATATTGACGGCGATGTGACCAACGGCTTTTCCGTGAAATCGGGAGGAAATATCATCGTAAAGGGCGTTGTGGAGGATGCGGCTATTGAAGCTGCTGGAAACGTCCATATTTCCAACGGTATCAACGGCGCAGGGACAAACACCATCCATGTCTGCGGCAATCTGAAATGTAAATATATCGAACATGCAAAGATTCATGTTGAAGGAAACGTCAGCGCGGATTATATTATAGACAGCAGTGTTACCTGCATGGGAAATATTGAGCTTGCCGGCAGCCGTGAATTGATCGTCGGCGGTGAGATCAGGGTCCTCGGAGAGCTGCGGGCAAAGGATATCGGTTCGGCAAGCGGCAGAAACACAAAAATCGAAGTGATAGGTGTCAAGAACGTGGACTCGGAGGGGGTTCGGAATCTCACAAAAACGAGAGATGAGCTCGACGCGCAGATGCAGCAGATGATTGAGGATGTGCAGAAACTGGCTCGATCGGGAACAGGCTCCGACGATGAACTGATGGACCAGGTAGCCCTTGCCAAGAAGAAGATTCTTGACATCCGGCATAAGGTAGACCAGGTGACATACCAGATCCAACAGCTGGAAAAGGAGTGGACCATGGAGTTCCCCGGGTGCATCATATGCAAACGAAAGATTTATCAGGGCGTCAAAATTAATTTTGGCGAGGAGAAATTCCATTTTGAACTGGACGATATTGAACACTGCAAGCTGTTCTGGGCGGATGGAACGATCATACAGGGCACGCTGTAGAAGAAAATATTGTGGAATGGCAGGATGAGGTGAAAACGGCTTGATGCAAAATTCTTTTATTAAAATAAGTGTATTTCACGCTGAGAAGGGAGTAACGGTTTCCTCCAGCAATATCAACGCCATGGGCGAAAGAATTATTCTGATGGGCGAGGATTTCGGCCTGATTCCGCATCAGTCGGTTGTTGACGTGATCGGATATTTTCAGGACGGAGTCGTTTTCATGAATGCGAAGGTTTCCCTGTCCACATCCTCACAGCTCAATTTCGATATCTTAAAAAGGGATGGAAAGCAGGAACGCAGGAGTTATCTCAAGGTAAAGGTACAGATCAATTCAAAGCTGACAAGGGCCTTTTCCCTTGGAAGACGGGAAAAGCCTTATCGGATCGATGAAGCGATTGAGACCAGAGATCTCAGCCTTGGGGGAGTTGCCTTCTATTCCGACAGCTTTCTGTTTAAGAAGCAGAAGGTAGAGCTTGATTTCAACATGCTGAGACCGGGATTCATGGCTCAGGCCGAAGTGTTGAGAAAGGAGAGAGGCCCTTTCCACGGACGCCGTTTCAAGTACGGCTGCCGGTTTGTCAATATCAGCGGCGAAGAAGAACGGGTGCTCTGCGAATTTGTTTTCAGGACTCAGATCAATAACCATAGAAAGGCGGCATATCAGGATGAGTAAAACGATTGCGATCACGAATCAAAAAGGCGGCGTAGGAAAGACTTCCACAGCCAGCGCCATAGTGAGCGGTCTGGCGGAAAAGGGTTACAGGATATTGGCTATCGATCTCGACCCTCAGGGAAACCTCGGGTTTTGTCTCGGAGCGGAAATCGATAACAGCCCGACGGTCTACGAGCTGATGAAGGGAGCCGTACCCATCGGCCAGGTGATCCAGAGCAACGGAACCGTCGATATCATTCCGTCAAATATCCTTTTGAGCGGGGCGGAGCTGGAATTCAACCACCTCGGAAGAGAATACCTTTTGAAAAACGGAATTGCTCCTGTAAGGGGCAATTATGACTATATTATCATCGATACGCCGCCGGCTCTGAATATCCTGACGGTAAACGCCTATACGGCCACCGACAATCTCATCATTCCGATGATTCCGGAGATTTTAAGCCTGCTGGGAATCTCTCAGCTCAGAGAAACCATCGATCTGGTCAAAAATATATACAACCCCAAGATCGAGGTCCTCGGTATCCTGTTGAACAAATACGACAAACGCAGACTGCTGACCAAGGATGTGGAGGAAATGGCGGAAATCATCGCCAAGGAACTCTATACCAAGGTGTTTGATACGAAGATAAGATCCTCAGTAACTGTGGCCGAGGCACCGGCTCACGGTGAAAGCGTTTACCAATACTCTCCCAGAGCGAACTCCACCAGGGATTATCGTATGCTGGTGGAAGAACTGATTTCTCAGAAGGGAATGAAACTGGATGGCGAAGAAAAGCAATAAAACCGAACACGTACTGAAGCTGATCACAAAAAACGATGAAGCGCGGGACGACGATTTTTTTATCATGGATCAGGTGAAGGACGAGAGCGGTTCTTCTGCTGCCAGAAGCGCACAGGAAAAGACGGAAGAGAAACCGGCCGCTTTGCCGAAACGTAAGGAAACGAAGAAGGCGGAACCGGCGGCCACAGAACCATTTCGGGAGCAGGAAAAGGCGGAGAGCGCCATACTGGAACGAAATGACAACCTTGTCAATATTGCTGAAATTCTGGCCAGGGAGAAGCTTGGGCTGGTGATGGAGCGGATGAAGGTCTGCACGTGCAAGACCTGTATCAACGACGTACTGGCCCTGGCGTTGAATTCCCTGCCGACGAAATACGTCACCACCGACTCCGGCAAGCAGTATTTTCAGCTCGATATCTATAAAAAGCAATATGAAACCGATATCCTTGCAGCACTCACGAAAGCCTGTGTCCGGGTCAAAGCGTCGCCGAGACATCAGGAAAGTGCTCAGATCAGAAAATGAGGTGAAGATTTGTTAAATAACTATGATGAACTGAACGACATGCAGCTTGACGTCCTGAGAGAAATCGGCAATATCGGTGCAGGCAACGCAGCCACCGCCCTTGCTACCATTTTGGACGAAAAGGTTGAGATCAGCCTGCCGAAGGTAAGGATTACCGACTTTGACACGGCCATAAACGCATTGGGGGGCGCGGAGACCATGACGGTGGGCGTGCTCGTTAATTTTGACGGCGAGGCTCATGGAATGATCATGTTTCTGCTCAACATGGAGGATGCAAAGGGCATTATGAGTATCCTCATTCAGGATGATGAAGAGGGGCAGAACGAGCCGCTGAGCGAGCTGAAGCTTTCCGCGATCAAAGAAATCGGAAACATCCTTGGCTCCTCTTATATCAATTCCATTTCCCAGCTTACAGGTTTGAAAATACATATTTCAATTCCTTATATTGCGATCGACATGGCCGGGGCGCTGATGAGCGTACCGATTATTGAATTTGGTTCAATCGGCGAGAAGGTTATGTTTATCGAAGAGGCGTTTTCAGCGGAGGAAAATAAATTGTCCAGCAATATTATCATGTTCGCTGAAATTGAGACGCTGAAAATAATAATGGAAAGATTAGGTCTTGAAATATGAGTGATTTACTGGTCGTAGGAATTTCTGACTATAAACTGGCCAGACATCCCAACGTGATTGTTACCTATGCGCTCGGTTCCTGTGTGGGAATCTGTCTTTATGACAAACAGTCGAAAATTGGCGGATTATCCCACATTATGCTCCCGGAAAGCAGCATGTTCAATAAAAATGATATCAATAGAATGAAATTTGCAGACACGGCTATCGTAGATTTGGTGCAGGAGCTGGCCAAGCTTGGAGCAGACCGGAGAAGGCTGACTGCCAAGATTGCCGGAGGGGCTCAGATGTTTGAAGTCCAGCCGGGGAGCCTGGTGGGGACCATCGGCGACAGAAATATCACCAGTGTGAAAAAGACCCTGCAAAGCCTCAGTATTCCTATTCTTGCCGAAGATACCGGATTGAACTACGGCAGGACCGTCTATTTTGATCTTGAGACCGGAATTATGAAGGTACAGGCCCTCAGCAAGGGTGTTCGGGAGTTTTGATGAGAACCTTAGCCTCAAGTTTTTTTGCTAATAGCCGATAT
>CAMJRV010000132.1 GCA_946408315.1 uncultured Bacillota bacterium
GACCTATCAGGTCAATACCCGGTATGCCGAGATCGTCGGGCGGACAAAAAAAGAATTATTGGCCGCCAATATCAAGGATTACGCCCATCCTGAGGAAGCAGAGGACGTTCTGCAAAAAATCAATCTGATCAATGACAATCAAATGAAAAGCTTTTCTTCCTACCGGCGGATCATAAAGCCCGACGGTTCTTCCATCTGGGTCAATACGACGATTGCGCCGCTCAATTCCGGAGACGATCTTTCAAGTCCCCGTATTTTATGCATGCTTGAGGACGTAGACGATCGCAGAAGGGCGGAGGAAGAAATCCTCTATCTGAGCTATTACGACCAGTTGACGGGCCTGTACAATAGGAGATTTTACGTGGAGGAGCTCCACCGGATCGACACGGAGCGCAACCTCCCGATCACACTGGTGATGGGGGATGTCAACGGGCTGAAGCTGACGAACGACGCCTTCGGCCACCTGGCGGGGGACCGGCTTTTGCAGCATATCGCCGACGTCATAAAGAAACAGTGCAGAGCGGACGATATCATCGCCAGAATCGGCGGGGACGAATTTATCCTGCTGCTGCCCAAGACGGGTTATGAGCAAGCGGAAAAGCTGGTGGACCGGGTCAAGGCAGCCATCGCCGAGGAAGATATCTGCCATCCTGTCGTCTGTTCCGTTTCCTTCGGCTGGGATACGAAAAAAGAAGCGTCGGAGGATATCGGCAAAATATATATCAACGCGGAAGACCATATGTACCGGCACAAGCTGACGGAAAGCGCCGCCATGCGGAGAGATACGATCCGCCTCATCCTGAAGACGATGTTCCGGAACTATAAGAGCGACAGGAGTCACGGAAAGCGCGTCAGCAGGCTCTGCACCGCCACAGCGAAGGTGCTGGGAATGGACTCGGAAGAAGTCAGAGAGCTGCGCCTTGCGGGGCTGATGCAGAATATCGGCTATATCGGACTTCGGGAGGAGGTCCTGAGAAACCCGGGCCGCTTTACCGAAGTGGAAAGAGCTGAA
The DNA here is from genome assembly GCA_946408315.1 of uncultured Bacillota bacterium. Taxonomy (GTDB): domain Bacteria; phylum Bacillota; class Clostridia; order Peptostreptococcales; family Anaerovoracaceae; genus Anoxybacterium. The sequence continues at coordinate 1,013 of CAMJRV010000132.1, forward strand.
ATGGAGCGTCATCCGGAAATCGGCTATCAGCTGCTGCGGTCGGTAGGAAAATATTCCTCTATTGCAGAGTATGTGCTCTATCATCATGAACGGATCGACGGCAAGGGCTATCCGAGCAAGGCCAGGGCAGATGACATTCCGGTCCAGTCAAAAATCCTCGCCATCGCCGACGCTTTTGACGCGATGATCAGCGGAGGCGGATACCGCGACAAGATGACGGTGGAAGAGGCTGCGTCGGAAATCAGAAGGAATATCGGATCACAATTTGATAAGGAGATCGGGGAAGTATTTCTCAACAAGGTGCTGCGGAAGGAGTACGGCTATCGGAACGGGCTTCCCAAGGAAGGGGCTGCCGGTATCAATTTCGGAAACCGGATTAAGAGCGGGCTTCATGTGGGAGTCGACGGCTGTAAGGGCAAGTGGATCGCCGTCGCCGTCACAGGCGACCGCTTCGAGGTGGGAAAATTCTCCACCGTCGAAGAGATCTGTGCAAAATACAGTGATGCGGAAACGATGCTGATCGATATTCCCATCGGGCTCCCGGAAAGTCTGGCGGACTTTCGCCCTGATAAGATCCTCCGAAAGCAGCTTGGAAAAAAAGGCTCTTCCATCTTTGAAACTCCCTGCCGTCAGGCGGTGTATGCGGCGAGCAAGGAGCTTGCGCGGGAATGGAATAAAAAAACCCTGGGCCGGAGCCTGTCCGAACAAAGCCTCGGTATCATAAAAGCCATCCGGCAGACCGACGAGTTTCTGCACGATCATGGGGAGTGGAAGAACAGACTTCTGGAAAGCCATCCCGAATACTGCTTTATGATCCTGAATCAGGGAGAGCCGGTATTGGAGAAAAAGACGGAGGCAGCGGGGCGGGAGCGCCGGCTGACGCTGCTGCGCCGACATTATTCCTTTGCCGACCGGATTCTCGAAACGTATCTCCGGGAGGTACCGGCCAGGAAGAAATTGGACGACGTGATCGACGCTCTTTGCCTTGCCGTCGTCGGAAAGCTGTCGGCGGAATATGGGCTGGAAACCGTGCCGGAAAACCCGATGGCGGACCCCAGGGGCATCCTGATGCAGGTCGTCTGCAGCGGTACGCCGGAGAATATAGGGTAACGGGAAAATACCGGAAAATATGGGGGACAGGGGGAAACACAGAGAACTATGATTTCCAGGATTTATATCGATACGGACAGGATCATCGCGGGAATTACGATGAAGGACCCCGGCAGACCGGAGGAGAACAACATGGCCCTCCACGCCTGCATCAATCCCGAACATGTCATTCAAAACCGCAGAAAACTGGCGGCTTTGGCAGGCTGCGAACTGGAGGACTTCGTCAGCGCGTATCAGACTCACAGCGCCAACTTTCACAAGGTCACCCGCGAGGACCGGGGCCGGGGCGCCGCAGAGCTTGATACGGCGATTCCCGACACAGACTCCCTCTATACCTTCGAACCGGGTCTGCTGCTGTGCTGCTTTACAGCAGACTGCGTCCCGGTGATTTTCTATGACGAAGGGTTGGGCCTTGTCGGAACGATTCATTCCGGCTGGGCGGGGACAGCACAGGAGATCACGGTCAAGGTGCTGAAGCAGCTTTTTCAGGTTGAAAACTGCAGTCCGAAGAGCCTGCGCGTTTTCATCGGACCGGCCATCAGCCAGGATCGCTTCGAGGTTGGGCAGGACGTGTACGACAGGTTTATGGCCCTCGGCTATGGGGACGAATTCCTGTATTTCAACGAGAAAACCGGGAAATACCATATTGATAATCAGTTGACGGTTAAGAGACAGTGTGAGCTTTCGGGAATTCCGGCGGATCATATTTTTGTTGACCGAACCTGTACCTATGACGGGTCCGACTGCTTTTCCCATCGCAGGGATAAGGAATGCGGGCGCCATCTGAGTTTCATCATGAGAAAGAAATAATCCCTTTTGACAAAGTACAGCCGGGAGTAGTGTAAACAAAAATTTTGTGGGTATTGTTGAAGTAATAGGCTTAGAATTTCAATGGAATTCCCTGAAAGGAGATTACATTATGTTAAAAACCGGAAAAGAATATATCGAAAGTCTTCGGAAGCTGAACCTGAATGTTTATCTGTTCGGCGAAAAGGTGGAGTCGCCTGTGGACCATCCCATCATCATTCCTTCCATGAATGCGGTGGCGATGACGTACGATCTGGCGCTGGACCCGATGTATGAGGACCTGATGACGGTGAAGTCCCACATCACGGGGCAGAAGATCAACCTGTTCAATCACGTGTTTCAGAGCACGGACGACCTGGTAAAGAAGGTAAAGCGGCAGAGGATGCTGGGCCAGAAGATGGCGTGCTGTTTTCAGCGCTGCGTCGGTCAGGATTCCTTTAATGCGGTATACAGCACGGCTTATGAAATCGACAAGAAGTACGGCACCGACTATCAGGAGCGGTTCAACCTGTTCCTGACCTACGTTCAGGAGAACGACCTGGTGGTAGACGGCGCCATGACGGACGTGAAGGGGGACAGGGGACTTTCTCCAAGCGGTCAGAAGGACCCGGACCTCTATCTGAGAGTCGTGGAACGAAGACCGGACGGGATCGTGGTCAACGGCTGCAAGGCGCACCAGACGGGAATCGTAAATTCTCACGAGGTGCTTTGTATGCCTACCGTCGCCATGAAGCCCGAGGATAAGGACTATGCCCTTTCCTTTGCCGTTCCTTCCGACGCTCCCGGGATCACGATCATCTACGGCCGTCAGTCCTGCGATACGAGAAAGATGGAGGGGACCGAGATCGACGTGGGCAACAGCGAGTTCGGAGGTCATGAAGCCCTGATCATCTTTGACCATGTATTTGTTCCAAACGAGAGGATCTTCCTCAACGGAGAGACAGAGTTCGTCGGGATGCTGGTGGAACGGTTTGCCGGACACCACAGGCCGAGCTACGCCTGCAAATCCGGCGTAGGCGACGTGCTCATCGGGGCTGCTGCTCTCGCGGCGGAATATAACGGCGTGCCGGGCGCATCCCATATCAAGGATAAGCTCATAGAGATGACTCATCTGAACGAGACGATCTATTCCTCCGCTCTGGCCTGCTCCTATGAGGGGTCCGCGACGCTGTCCGGCGCTTATCTCATCGACCTGCTGCTGGCCAACGTCTGCAAGCAGAATGTGACGAGATTCCCATACGAGATGTGCCGCCTTGCGGAGGACATCGCGGGAGGCCTTATGGTCACCCAGCCGTCGGAACTGGATTTCCGCAGCGAAGCCGTAGGCCATTACATCGACAAGTATCTTAAAGGAGTCGATTCCGTGCCGACGGAACACAGGCTCCGCATCATGCGCCTCATCGAGAATCTGACTTTGGGAACGGGAGCTGTCGGCTACCGCACCGAGTCTATGCACGGCGCAGGCTCGCCTCAGGCCCAGAGGATCATGATCAACAGGCTGGGGAATTTTGAGCATAAGAAAGAGCTGGCAAAGAATATCGCGAAGATTAAAGAATAAATGAGATAAATAGGGCTGCAGCAATTTCTTATTTTGCTGCAGCTCTTCAGCTCATGTCGCCAATTCCCTTATGGCCTCTGCATAAATCTGAGTGATCAGGATCAGTTCGGCCACCGGGAGGTGCTCGTCTTTCCTGTGTTCTGTCGATTCCCTGCCTGGAAATACCGGCCCGAAGGCAAATACGTTGTCCATCGCGCGGGCATAGGTGGCTCCGCCTATTGTCGACGGTTCGCTTTCGTCTCCGGTTACGCTCCGGTACGCTTTCAACAGTGATTTTATAACCGGACTGTCCTGATCCGCATAAATCGGCTTTTCGAAGCGAACGTGATCTAGAATCAGCCCGTAAGGTTCCACTGCCTCTGTTATTATTTCAAGGATCATATCCTTGCCGAAAGAAACCGGACACCGCATGTCTACAGACAGTACCGCTTCCCTGGCGGCAGTTCTTATGACGCCTGAATTGAATGTAAGGCGTCCGGTTTTTTCATCAGACAAGTCGCATCCCATCGCTTCTCCATGCAAATAAAACCCGATTCTATCATGGTAGAAGTCTATCATTCTGCAAATGGCTTCCGAACAGTCAAAATTTCCTTCGAACTTTTTTCTGTAGAGTGCTTCCATTACTTTGGAGATTGCATTATCACCCTTTTCCGGGACGGCTGCGTGTGCGGCGCGTCCTTTTTCCTGTACCTCGTAAAGGGAGCCATCTTTGAGCTTTATCGATGCGCTGCAAAAATCCGGCACGACATTGCCTGCGTCGCCGCCCGCAATGCTGCTGTCATCATCTGCTTCTTCACACCGGGCAACAAGATCAAAGGTAAGAATGCCCATCTCGCCGTAGATTACCGGGAAGTCGGCGTCAGGAGTGAATCCGGCCGACGGGAGTTCTTCATTTTTCAGATAATACTCCATGTCCTCCCAGTCATTTTCCTCATCCAGTCCGAATATCAGCCTCACCCGCTTATTTAACACAATACCGGAATCGACTGCCGCTTTCAGTGCGAACATTGCCGCGGCAGCGGGTCCTTTATCGTCAATGACACCTCTGCCGTAGAGGCTGCCGTCGTGTATTTCCGCCCCATAAGGGGGATAAGACCAGTCTTTCCCTTCGGGAACGACATCGAGGTGAACAAGGATGCCGAGGAGCTCTTCCCCTTCTCCTGCTTCCGCAAATCCTGCGTATCCGTTGCAGTTCTTCGTCCTGAATCCCAGATCCTTGCAGATATCGAGGGCACAGTCGAGGGCTTTTGCAATGCCTTCGCCGAAGGGAGCACCTTCCCGCTTCTCATAACCGGTTCCCTTTCCGTCGTATTTGACACTGGGTATCCGGATGAGCCTCTGGGCGGCCTCGATCAATTCTTCTTCTCTTATAAACTCTTTCATCATAAATCCTTCCTCACCTCACTTCAAAAGGACTATACTCGACATCAAACCCAAAGCTTTTCGGTCCGAATACGTCCAGGCCCCTTTCCGTCTTCCAGAGCTCCGGAGCAGGCAGCGCGAATACGACCAGCTCCTGGCCCTTTTCATAATACGGGTTTGTCACAGGCACGCCCTTCCCGTCCAATACACAGATCAGATCCGGCACGGTGACGTCCGGCTTTCCGTCAAGATACGATATGATATGCTCATTCTTGAACCACACGCGGTAATCATGACCGTCGTAACCGCCGGTTCCGGCTATATTTACTTCTCCGACGGTATAACCGTCGACGGTATCCCATTTAAAGTCCGAAACCTTTCCCCGGAACAGCAGCTTGCCGTTTTGAGCCTTTATGATGCTTTCCGACGGGTCCCGGCCTTCTTCATTGGCTTTCCTCAGCGCTCGTCCGACTTCGAGGGCATAGGTGATGGCTCCCGGAATAACCGATTTTTTCAGCACAGAGCCTTTCACCGGATGGTCCGCCACGCCGATCGTATTTTTGCTCACGCACGCCATGGCTCTCACCAGGGCTTCTGCTCTGAAATCATCCACGACGTGATTCAGGATTGCCGTATCTCCGAAAGGCGTTGCGATGGCCATGGGAACGATCGGAACGTCATTGATGTAGAACGTGGTGTGCTGCAGCCCCGGTACAGACCGTCCCGCGGGATCGCCGTCTATGATCGGTTTGCCCATAAGCGCTGCCACGTGAAATGCGTCGGCGGTGTTCT
>CAMJRV010000133.1 GCA_946408315.1 uncultured Bacillota bacterium
ACAATGCATTTATTTTCTCTGCTTTTTAATTGCTCTTACTTTTTCATTCAACCAATTCAAGGAAAATTTGTTTATGATTCACAACTATTGCCGAACTGTGGTGTTTTCACGGAGTCTCCCTCGCTTATATGCTGCGCATAAGCTCGGTACAAAGTTTCAGGCCTCCCTTTGAAAATACCACAGTTCGGTTATCTGCTGTGAATCATATTCATATTTCTATTCTTCTTCGATAATTACGCCGTCCTCGTCCACGTTTAAGGGTTTAAGTGCGTTGACGTTGGTCGTGAGCTTTTCTTCGATCTGGGCCAGGATATCTTTGTTTTCTGAAAGGAATACTTTTACGTTTTCCCTGCCCTGGCCGATCCGGTCACCGTTAAAGCTGTACCAGGAACCGGCTTTTTCGACGATCTTGGCTTCCACTGCACAATCCAGCACGTCGCCTTCCCGAGAAATTCCCTGGCCGTACATGATATCGAACTCGGCCTGCTTAAACGGAGGCGCCACCTTATTTTTCACGACCTTTACACGGGTACGGTTTCCGAGGACGCTGTCTCCCGACTTGATGCTTTCGACCTTTCTCACGTCGAGACGCATAGAGGCGTAGAATTTCAGAGCTCTTCCGCCGGTGGTAACCTCGGGATTTCCGAACATGACCCCGACCTTTTCACGAAGCTGATTGATAAAAACTGCCGAGGTGTTTGACTTGTTGATCGCACCGGCAAGCTTTCGAAGCGCCTGGGACATGAGACGGGCCTGCAGTCCGACGTGGCTGTCTCCCATCTCTCCCTGGATCTCCGCCCTCGGCACCAAAGCGGCGACGGAATCGACTACGACGACATCGATGGCTCCGCTGCGGACCAGCATTTCGCAGATTTCCAGAGCCTGCTCTCCCGTGTCCGGCTGGGATACCAGCAGTTCGTTCACGTCTACGCCAAGTTTTTTGGCGTATTCGGGATCAAGGGCATGTTCCGCATCGATAAAGGCTGCTTTTCCGCCCATCTTCTGTGCTTCGGCGATGATGTGCAGCGTAAGAGTCGTTTTACCGGAGGACTCCGGTCCGTAAATCTCCGTGATCCTTCCACGGGGAATTCCGCCGATGCCGGTTGCGATATTTAGCCTGCCAGCGCCGGTGGGAATCGCTTCGACGCTCATGTTGGCTTCGCTGCTGCCCAGCTTCATGATGGCGCCTTTTCCGAACTGCTTTTGGATCTGCATCAGCGCCGCCTCTAACGCTTTGTCCTTATCATCCCGATTGATACCCTTCTCTTCCTTATTGATAGCCATGTATAAGATCCTCCTGTTTATGTATGAAATACTGAAATTAGGCGTAACTCACAAAGAACATTTGTTCTCCTGTTATCATAATATAATTCACCCTTCGGGTCAAGCATTATTTTAACCGGATTCAAAGGCTCTGCACGGACCGGCGTGCGGTCCTTCCGCCTAATTCAGAATACCATATTGCAATATAATTGTAAATATATTACATTTAATTATTTATTTTATTTTCTGCCTTCAATCAGATGGTTTATCATATCGAGCATGCACAGAACGGTATAATTTCTGTTCCATTTTCTGTTCGTGTTTCTGATTTTAAATTCCCGGCTGACTCTCTCATCATCCAGGATCGCACAGATGTAAACGAGTCCTACGGGCTTCTCCTCCGTGCCGCCGTCCGGTCCTGCGATTCCCGTTACGGAGACGCACAGTCTGCTTCCGGTGACCTTTCTCAACCCTTCCGCCATCTCGATTGCGGTTTCTTCACTGACCGCTCCGAATTTTTCAAGGGTTTCCGCCTTGACGCCCAGTTCTTCCATCTTTGCCCGGTTGCTGTAGGTGACAAGCCCTCTGTCGAATACAGCCGAGATTCCGGGGACCTCCGTTATCGTCTGAGCGAACAGCCCGCCGGTACAGGATTCAGCACAGGAAAAGGACAGATTTTGCTCGATCATCTTGCGCCCAACCACATGATAGAATTCTTCGTCGTCATAGCTGTAAACGAACTGGCCCACCTTCCGGTTGACCTTTTCGATCATGTCTTCTACGGCGGCTTTCGCCTCCTCAAGGGTCCTGCGCTTGGAGGTGATCCGCAGGCAGGCCTCCCCTTCCTTTGCATAAGTGGCCAGCGTCGGGTCCGTCTGTCCGTCGATCCATTCCTGAAGCTCCGTTTCCAGCATGGACTCTCCGATACCGAAGGTCCGGAGCATCTTGTAATAGATGACATCTTCCGATTTCGCTTCCAGATACGGCCTGACCCTCCGCTCAAACATTCTGGTCATCTCGCGAGGCGGCCCGGGCATGCAGATGATGGTCTTTCCGTTTTCCTCCAAAGCAAAACCGGGCGCCGTTCCGGCATCATTGTCAAATACGACGGCCCTGGACGGCAGATAAACTTGTTTTTTATTGTTTTCCGTCATGACACGGTTGATCTTTTTAAAATAGCCTTCGAGTTCTTCCAGCAGATCCTCGTGGAGCACGAGTTCGTCATGGAGTACTTCCGCAGCAATTTCTTTTGTCAGATCGTCCTGGGTCGGGCCGAGGCCGCCTGTCGTGACGATCACATCACAGTCGGTAAACGCCTGCCGGATCATTTCCGCCAGCCGCTTCGGGTTGTCGCCTACCGTATAGTGGTACATGACGTCTATCCCCAGATCGTTGAGCTGCTGAGATAAATAGACGGAATTTGTATTGGTGATCTGTCCGAACAGCAATTCTGTTCCGACGCTTAATATGGCTGATTTCATAAAATTGTCTCTCAACTTTCTTCTGTTTTTTCTACTTAACTTCTTATTCTATTTTCATATTCTTCTTTCCCATGCGCTTACATGGAAAAAACGCTTTTGTTCTTTATGATATACTCCACACCGGAGATGATGGTCATAATGACAGAAGCCCACAGCATGATTTCCGCAAAGGGGAACCCAAGATAGGAAAACGGCCAGTTCTGAAGAAGCAGCGCCGGGACGGCGATCATCTGCAGCACCGTCTTAAATTTTCCCGACCAGCCGGCCGCGATGACGATTCCCTGTGCAGCAGCAACGGTACGTAATCCCGTTATGGTAAACTCCCTGGCAAGGATCACGATGACCATCCATCCCGCCACATCCCCAAGCTCGACGAGGCAGATCAGAGCGGAAACCACCAGCATCTTGTCCGCCAGGGGGTCCATGATCTTTCCGAAATTCGTGACAAGGTCATACTTTCTGGCGATATGGCCGTCAAGGGCGTCCGTCGCCGCAGCCAGGATAAATATGACGGCGGAAACGTAGTAGTAGCCGGCCATCAAAACTATTATAAACACGGGAATCATTATTATTCTGAGCATCGTCAGCTTATTTGGCAGATTCATCTTCTTCCTCCATTCTTCCGACAAGGTCGTAATCAAAAGCATCTGTGATTCTAACGTCCACGATATCCCCCGGACTGCAGGCCCGGTCCGCTGAAAAGATCACCGTGTTGTCGATTTCCGGAGCGTCATACCTGCTTCTGCCGATATAGCTGCCGTCTTCATCGATCTCCTCCACCAGCACCTCCAGCACTGTACCGATCTTCTGTTCGTTGGAAACAAGGGAGATTTCCAACTGCTTCGTCATCAGAATATCTTTTCTTCTATTTTTTGTATCTTCCCGGACCTGGTTTTTCATCCTTGCGGCAGCAGTCCCCTCCTCTTTGGAGTAGGTGAAGACTCCCAACCGTTCAAACTTCTGAGTCTCGACAAAGTCCTCCAGCTCTTCAAACGCCTCCTTGTCCTCTCCCGGGAATCCGGTGATCAGCGTCGTTCGAATATGAATATCCGGCATCGCCGTCCTCAGTCTGGAAATGGTGTTCAAAATCGACGCTTTTGTAGAACGGCGGTTCATCGCTTTTAAAATTTTGTCGCTGGCATGCTGGATCGGAATATCGATATAGTGACATACCTTTTCCTCCTGTGCCATGACCTCGATCAACTCGTCGGTGATACGGTCCTCGTAGCAGTACATAAGACGAATCCAACGGATTCCGTCGATCCTGCACAGTTCCCGCACAAGGGCGGCAAGCTTCAGCTCACCGTAGAGATCCAGACCGTAGGCCGTCACATCCTGGGCGATCAGGATGATTTCTTTGCAATCCTCCGCCGCCAGCTGACGCGCTTCCGCAAGGATATCCTCCATCTTTCTGCTGCGGAAAGGTCCTCTGATGGAAGGAATCACGCAATAGGCGCATACATTGTTGCAGCCTTCGGCAATCTTGATCGTAGCGCTGTAAGACGGTTCCATCCGCCTTCTGAGGCCTGTCTCCAAAAATCCCTTCTCATAGACGCTCAGGAATTTTTCCCGGTTTCCCTGAACGTGGTTTTCCAGGATTTCCGGCAGAGAGGGATAATCGTTGACGCCGAGAAAGATGTCGACCTCGGGCATTTCTTTGTAGAGTTCCTCTCCGTACCGCTGGGAAAGACAGCCGGATACGATGAGGAGTCCGCCGTTTTTCTTGTATTCCGTCATATCGAAAATCCGGTTGATGGATTCTTTTTTCGCATCGTTTATGAAACCGCAGGTGTTCACGATGATCCCTTCAGCTTCCAGAGGATCCGTTACGATCCTGTGGCCTGCCGCTTCCAGAATCCCCGCCGCCAGTTCCGAGTCGCTGGCGTTTTTCGCGCAGCCCAGTGTTTCAATATATATATTCATTCATACCTCTTTCTTTTCTAACTCTCTTCCGCCATGTCCGCAGGAAGTCCAAGGAATTCCTCCTCCGACATGAGGACCTGTCTCGGCCTGCTGCCGTCGGCAGGGCCGATGATCCCCCTCGCCTCCATCATGTCGACCAACCTGGCCGCCCTGTTGTAGCCGATTCGGAACCGTCTCTGCAGCATCGATACGGACGCCTGCTTCGCTCTCACAACGGTTTCGATGGCGTCGGAAAGCAGCTCGTCGGTATCATCATCCACCGTCTGTGTCTGCACCCGTTCAATGCTGTGGATCACATCGCTGGAATACTCTGTTTCCGGCACCTGATTCTTGACAAATTCGATTACCTTATGTACTTCCGAATCGGAAAGGAACGTTCCCTGTACCCGGATCGGCTTAGCGATTCCCATGGGGTTGAACAGCATGTCCCCTTTGCCGACAAGCTTCTCCGCACCTGCCATATCCAGTATGGTCCTGGAGTCAAACTGGGAGGATACGGCGAAGGCGATTCTCGAAGGGATGTTCGCCTTGATTACGCCGGTTATGATGTCGACGGAAGGTCTTTGGGTTGCTACGATCAGATGCATCCCTGCCGCTCTCGCCATCTGGGCCAACCTGCAGATGGATTCCTCCACCTGGGACGGGGCCGCCATCATCAGGTCCGCAAGCTCGTCGATAATAATGACGATCTGGGGAAGGAACCGTTCGTCTTCTCCCTTTTTCTTTATGCTGTTGTTGAAGGATTCCAGATCTCTGACGCCTTCTTCGGCAAACTTCTTGTAACGGTCGGTCATTTCTGCCACAGCCCAGTTCAGGGCGGCGGCGGCCTTGCCCGGTTCGGTCACGACAGGAATCAGAAGATGGGGAATTCCGTTGTAATTCCCAAGCTCCACCACCTTCGGGTCGATCAGTACAAACTTCACCTCATCAGGCTTTGCCCGGTAGAGCAGGCTGATGATGATGCTGTTGATGCACACGCTCTTCCCCGAACCTGTAGACCCTGCAATGAGCATGTGAGGCATGCTCTTCAAATCCGCAACGATGGATTTCCCGGCGATGTCCTTTCCTACTGCAAAGGTGATCTTTGACTTAGCCGTCTTAAACTCTCCTGACTCTATGATCTCCCGGAGTGCAACGAGATTGACCCGTTCGTTCTCTACCTCGATACCGACGGCGGCCTTTCCGGGGATCGGCGCTTCGATACGGATGCTCTTCGCTTCCAGATTCAAAGCGATATCGTCTGCCAGCCGTACGATACTGCTCACCTTCACGCCGGTGCTCGGCTGAATTTCATATCTGGTAACGGCAGGTCCCTTGGTGACCTGAACGACTTTTGCGTTCACGTTGAAATCCTTTAGGGTCTGCTCAAGCTTTGCCGCTTTCGCCTTGAGCCCCTCATTTTCCCCGAGGGAATTGGTGCTCGGCCCTTTCGCAAGGAGATCAGCGGGGGGAAGCTGAAACGGCTTCTGGGACGTCCCTCCCGTTTTGATATGGAGCTCTTCCACCTTTCCGCCGGCGTCTTCCTTCGCAGGTTTCGCGACAGCAGGTCTTCCCAAAGGCTCATCTGCCATCCTCCCCAAAGGCTCGTCCGCCAGTTTTTCCAGCGGTTCCTCGGTTGCTTTCCGATCGCCGTTAAGGCCCAGTCCCGGTCCGGCGGCCGCAATCTCTTCCAGACCCATACCACCCCGGCTATTTTCCGAACCCGATTTTTCAAACAGACCGGGATCATTCATATAATCCAGTATTTTCAATTGATTTTCCGTCACAGGCCCGGTCGTTACCGGCACCGGATCGATGGGCGGAAGTTCAAGGGTGTTTCGCTTATATTCCTTATTCTCAAACGGATGGAGCTTCTCGTGGTCGGTGATGATCGCCGCCTTTGCCGCCTGTTTTTTGGCAGGCTCCTTTACCGTGGCTTCCGCCGCAGG
>CAMJRV010000134.1 GCA_946408315.1 uncultured Bacillota bacterium
TTCCGGAATGCCATTTCTCTTCAATATCGCCATCGCATTTTTATCAAAGAAAATAGCAGGCTGCCCGGTGCCAATCTCTACCAGTTCAGTCACCTTCATAAGAAATTCTTCCGGTGTATTGTCATTGACCCTGACATTTATCGTCGGAACGTGCATTCTGGTATCCATCGTAGCTTGAAGTGCCATATACGAAATATCGTTAACCCCTGTCTCTCCGTTTTGCTGAATTCCGCCGACAGTCAATCCGTGGAAAGGCTGATATCCGGAGTAATATACGGAAGACGCTTCTGAAATCGCATAAATCATTTCCGCCATTTTTATCCACAGGCACTCCAGCAATTCCTGCGCTTCCGTCTCCGTGATTACGCCTGCCTTTAAATCAGCTTCATAATACGGATAGAGGTACTGGTCCGGCCTGCCAATGGTAAAGGCAGGAGCATTTTCTTCTGTGTATAGCAGAACCTGGGTAAACCATACAGCCTGGATTGCCTCTTGGTAGCTGCGCGCACTTTCATAGGGAACTCTTGAACAGATCTCGGCAATTTTTAATAATTCCTTTTGCCTTTCAGGATCTTTTTCTTCCTTAGATAATTCCAGAGCTTTTGCCGCATAACGGTCTGCCAAAACCTTGGCCGCATCGCAGCAGATGATCACAGATTGATAGAACAATCTTTGATCAAAATTAGAAACGTCCTCGCGGTCAAGTTCATTTAACCTCAACGTGGCTTCCTCTTTCAGTGCCTTAAATCCTTTTTTCAGAATGATGCCGCTAAAATCCGCAGCAAACTCACCCGCTCCCGCTTGTGATTTGCATTCGCCGAATACAATTCCCGTGTTATAGGCTACGCTTTTTACATCTTCACTCAAGTTAGCGATGTAATAGTCCTCCATCGTTTTTCCTTCCCAATATGGAAAAACTTCTGCTTTCAGGATCTCTTTATCTTCTTCACTTATTTGATAAGGGTCCTGCGGTCTTGTGGCCATCGTGTCCAGCTCATCTTTATACCAGCTGATCAGAACCTCCGGGGATACAAGAACTGACCTTGGCTGTTTGCCATAGGTTCCTACGATCAGTTCATTCGGCAGGATATTAATCGTTCTCACCGACAGATAGTCATACAAAGCCTGCGCTCGCTTTATGCAGGCGTCCTTCGCTTCATTCTCTTTGTAAGTTTTGGTGTAACTGACCGCTCTTTCGGTATCTATCGTCGGCGTACAAAGCCAATATTGATCTCTTAGCTTGTTAACCCGATCCGTAACTCCGTGTGTCCACGCTTCTCTGTCGATCGACTCTGCGCTTATGCTGCATCCACGTTCTTTCATTTTCTACCTCCATAATACTCATGCCAATGCATGAATACGGCTTTGGCCATACTTTTTATACTACTTATATTAACATCTATATTTATGTTTGTAAATACTATTCATAAATTGTTTTTCAGTTATTTGCCAATCGTATTTCAAAGCTTATTTCAGAGACAGACAACAAAAAGAGACAGGGAGGGGCGTTGCATTTCCCTCCCTGCCTATATTAAATAGTTAACATAAATATGGCTATTTTTTTATTTGCATCAGCTCAACGGCGATCCCGTCAGGGTCTTTCACATAGACCCAATAAATGGGACTCTCTGAAGCTTCATCTTCCAAGGGGTCCGACACCACCGGCAAACCCAGTCGGCGAAATTTTTCAACCCATTGAAAAATGTCATCTACCAGATATGCCACATGATGCTTGCCGATAAAATTAATAGGACAGGGGTTTCCCTCAGGTGTTTCGGGATCGGAAAACTCCAGCAGTTCCAGGCACTGGCCGGGGATAATTTCAACAATACAATTTCTGTAAGTGCAGCAATCGAACCCCATCCCCTTGCCTTCTGCTTCGCTCGTAATCAGATCGGTCGGCCCGCTGATTACCTTAAACCCCATTACGTTCTCATAAAAGTCTATTGATTTTTCCAGATTCCTTACGCATATGCCTATATGCGCTAATTCCTTTACCTTCATGCTTATCACCTTCCAATCCAACCTATAGTTTAATTTTATAAAGAGCTCCCGACAATCTGTTATCGTAGCTAATCAACTTAAATTCATGTATCATTCCCTTCAGCATCTGAGCCTGTCCGGCCATTTCCTCACTGACAGACGCACTTTCTTCCGCCGTAGCCGTATTGGACTGTGTTACCTTGGATATTTCGTGAATACCCATGTTGATCTGTCCAATGGCAGTCTCCTGCTGCACGGATGCTTCCGCTATCAATCCAACTTTTGCTTCTGTATCGGATACGCCCGTAACGATTTTTTTCAGTGCATCTGCAGTCTCGTTTGCTATTTTATAACCTTCCTCGATTTTTTTGATTGAATTATCAATCATTTCCGTAGTTTCCTTGGCGGCGTTAGCACTTCTGGCCGCCAGATTTCTTACTTCTTCCGCCACAACTGCAAAGCCTTTTCCGTGAATGCCTGCTCTGGCCGCTTCAACCGCTGCATTGAGCGCCAGAATATTCGTTTGGAATGCAATATCGTCTATCGCTTTTATTACGCCCCCTATATTTTTTGAGGATTCTTTTATATCGCTCATTGCAGACAGCATGCCCAGCATCTGGTCATTTCCTTTTTGGGCAAACTCTTTTGCTTTTATTGACAGTTCATTTGCCTGTTTCGCATTCTCAGCATTCTGCTTTGTCTGTTCTGCCACAGTGGACACGGTCGCACTGATCTCTTCAACGGAACTGGCCTGTTCAGACGCGCCCTGGGACAGCATCATGCTGGAAGCGGATACTTGATCTGCACCCATGCCGACCTGGTCCGCCGCACTGTTGATTTCCATAAAAACTCTGTTGAATTGCTCTATAATATAATTGATAGAATCTTTAAGCGCTTTGAAGTCGCCTGCATAATCTCTGTTGATTCCAACTGAAATGTCCTTTTCAGCCATTTTCGACAGGATCCCTGTCAGTTCATCGATTACGGATTTGATAAAGCCTGTACTTTCCATCAATGAATTGTTTAATGAAGTAAAGAGTTCAGCGATCTCTTTTGTGTCTGCATCCGGTTCGGATACTTCCGATGAGATATTTAAATTCCCGTCTGCAAGCTCCTGTAAATTATCGATCAGCTTCTGTATCTCATTTTTTTGATAATCTAATTGCTTAACAGCAGTTTCTTCTGCATTTTTTAATTCTGTTATCTCATTTGCTATTTCAAGATAGCTTCTGGTTTCTCCCTGCTTATCTTTGATCGGAATAAACTGTGTTTGGTACCATATCTTCGTATATTCATTGCATTCTATAAATTCCTGGCGTGTATTGGTGTTTACACAATCCTTGAGTATGCAGGTATCTTTATCACAGCCAAAGGTTTTATAGCAATCCTCATCAAAAACTTCTTCACTTGTTTTTCCGATCAGATTCATATTCATTTTATTCGCAAATTTCAGCTTATAGTCTTTATCGAGAATCATAAGATAAGACGGTAAGGTATCCAGAATTCCGACCAGACAGCCCATCGCCTCATTAATATTTGTAACGATATCCATATAGGCGCCGTTTAAGCCTTTATGATCCGCTCTTCTTGATAAGGTGCCATCCAAAGCGGCTTCATAAAGCAGTTTCGTTTCTGAGTTCAGCTTCAATATATTATTTTTTAATAGATTGACGGCGTTTGATAAAACATCTTTATCAGATACTATCTTTATTTCATTTGACAAATTACCGTCTGCAATCATCTGAACATTTTCCGATTGCATCGCAAGGTACTCTCTGATACGTTCCAGCGCTGTGCCGATTTCTCCTGCTTCATCATTTGAGCCGGAAGGCACTTTAAATTCCGTATTGCCATCGGCTAATTCATTTGCCCATTCTGCAAGAGTTTTTAAACTTTGCTTTAAAGCAGCAGTATCTGTATCAATTTCGTTAACATCCGAATCATCCGTTTCTTGGAGTAAATATCCATCCACAGCTTCAGAAAGCGCCCTGTTCTCCAGATTCAATTTAACCATAGCAGCGCTTAACTGGTTCAGATACTCCCTGATACGTTCCAGCTTCAGGCTTATCTGTCCGATCTCATCATTTGATTTATCATAAGCCTTAAATTCCGTATCGCCGTCCGTCAAACGGCCGGCCCATTCCGCCAGTGCATTTAAACGTCCGGCGATTAAGACCTTTGCCGAAAAATATGTAACAAGGAATGAAAATAAGCCGATAAGGAAACCGCCTATTGCGATTCCGATGAATTCCGCAGCGTCATTTTTACTGCTAAAATAGTTGATCACCATACCAATGGGTACCATTAATATAAAGATAGGGCATGCAAGTCTAAGACTGATCGGAAAGTATACATTTTCCTTCATCATTTTTCCCTCCAAAAAATTTGAATAGAAACTTAAATAAAAAATATTTTTACCGAAATGAACTGCACCCCAAATGTTAGACAATAAAACTAATATTTGGAGGTGCAGTTTTATAGAGAATATGAATTGAAGGCCTTACTAAAGTCCATAGATGACAACTTTGTTGTTACTCAGTATCCCTGATCATGCAAATCTGGTCATAAAAGTCTTCAGCGGTTATTCCCAACTCTTTAATTTTATCGGTGACATCGGTAGGAACGGAATCTCCGGGCAATATCGCATTCAGTTTTCCGCCCATGAAGATATGATATTCTTTATCTCTTTTTGCCGCAAGGTCTAATATCTGCTTTGCGTAATCCAGCCCCTGTCCATTATGGACACTGACCCCGATATACTTCGTACCTTCTTCATCGGCCAAATCAAGGGCTGTCGGAGGATCCACATCAACTCCGCCGTTAATAACATCCGCACCCATTTCCGCAAGCACTGTGCATACAACAATAAGGCCGTATGTGTGACCGTCACCTGACGCCACGACTACCTTTTTTCCTGCCAATGCATTATCTTCTATTCCTCGCGCCTTCATCTCGGCTACTATTTCATCACGCATTTCTACGGCTTGCTTTCCTAAAACCGTAGGGAATTTGGGGGTTAGTGTACCTTTGGCTCCCGCCCTGTGATGGAAGGTTGCTTCGAATCGGTTCGGGTTCATACTCTTTAATGTCATGAACATTTCCAACGGATCTTCCGTATTGATACCGGCTTCTTTCAGCACGTTCATGGCGTTTTCAAAGAATAGTTTCCCCTCTTTTTTTAACTCCTCCACGATTTCTTCAAAGGAGGACCAGTCAAGCATATCTTCCCAGTACAATGCTCCTTCAAGGGCCCGGGCTCCTACAGAACAGATGTCAAATAATGCCTGGGCCGTAGGTACGGCAATTCGTTCTGTAATCGCGATCGTATTAAGGGCCAAGCCCATCTTATACTTTCGCTCGACCAGACAATCGAACATAATCTCTTCTCCGCTGGATCCATAATTGGCCGTGATATCATGATCCCACTGTGTTACAGTAGATCCATTCATGTAGGAAAGGGCTCGCTGTTCGTCCGTAGAAAGCAGCTCGTGAATCGCGACAGCGATAGCAGCCCGGCTCTTTTGCTCTTTCAGCAATCCGCCAAGGCCTGTCTGATACCTTGTATGACATAAGTCGTGTACAATATAGTGCTCCAGTAAAGCATATCCCACATATGTAACACAGTCCATGGCATACCCGGGAAATCCATCATCCATATAGGAATCGACCGAAATATGATCATCCCATTTAGATGAAACGATACCGATTGATTTAACGAAATCTATCATATGCTGTCTGTGATCAGTAAATCCGGGCTGCCCCCAGAAAAATTGAGATACCAAGCCTACTCTCGGCGACCCGGCTTTGACGGCATTTATCGTAGTTTCAAGGGCATTCGGGCTTGCCAGATGATGATCTGCAAAGATCAATTCTATGGGTGCTGTCTGCATCTCCAGCCAATCTTCAGTGCCATCCATTACAAAGCTTGTCGGCTTTGGCGCATTTTCTCTGTATTCTTTCGGCAGGGCCATTAACGGACTTGATATAATTTCTATTGTCTCAAGACGTACACCGGTTCTTTGCACAAATTCATACGCTTGCTTTATCGCTTCTTTTTGTTCTTTCAGAGTTGCCAGCCCCATGAAAATTTCCCAGGTGATTTCTCCCTTTTTAATATTGTCCTGAATAAAATCCTCATAAGTATCATATCCGTATTTTTCAAGGAAAAGGCTCCGCTTCATCTTTATTTCACGACCGATTTCACGACCTTCTTCCAGGACGGATGCACCGCTTGGCATTCCCGTTGGCTTCAGTGACCGTACATAATTTACCGACTCTTGATTCATTACATTTTCCTCCACTGCTATCTGTAATACGAACCTCCATATTGTTGCAGTCTGTACTGCATCATTATGGAGGTTGGTATCAAGTATTTATTGATACTCCCGGAAATATCCGCTTCGTCTTTTTCTAGAAAAGCTTATTGCCGTGTCCAGGAATATATTTTGCACTTTGCTTGCCATTTTCAGTAATCACATATGATACTGAAAGTTCGCCGTTTCCATCAAGATCAATGTCTTGGGCCTTCATGAAATTTACTCTGCAGAACGTTTCCAATTGACCTTGCACATTCTTTATCGTGGTTGTTTTTTCGC
>CAMJRV010000135.1 GCA_946408315.1 uncultured Bacillota bacterium
ATTATAGATAATTCTGAAAATAAAAGGAGGTTTTTATGAAAGCGGATATCGTCTTTTTCAACGGTCCTGTATTGACAGTCGATCCCAAAGATTCCATCCTGTCGGGAGCTGCGATAAAGGGAAACCGGATCCTCTTTACCGGCTCTTCCGAGGCGGCCCTGAAATATGCAGATGAGCAGACCCGGCTGATCGATTTAAACGGAAGAAGCCTCATCCCCGGCTTTATCGACTCTCATCTCCACACGGGAGTCCTGGGAGCGAACGCCCTGGCCATCGACTGCCGTTCCCCCGGAGTCTCCTCCATCGAAGACATCAAAAACCTGATCCGGGAAGCGGCCAAGGTAACGCCGAAAGGACAGTGGATCCGGGGCTGGGGTTACGATCATTCCAAGCTGGCGGAGCAAAGGCATCCAAACCGCTGGGATCTGGATGAAGCCGCCCCCGACCACCCCGTCATTCTCACAAGATGCTGCGCGCATATCTCGACCCATAACAGCAGAAGCCTCGAACTGGCAGGTTTGAAGGATGATGCGCCCGATCCGGAAGGAGGCGTCATGGACCGGGAAAAAGGAGCCATCAACGGCGTCATGCGGGAAAACGCCCATATGTCCATCCTGAAGACCTCTCAGCTCACAAGAGAAGAGATTATAAACGCCATGGCCGCTGCCAGCGACATGCTGATTCGTGAGGGAATCACCACCGTCCACGATTCCGGCGGTTATGGAAGCCTGCAGATGGGAGCGATACAGGACGCTGTCAGGCAAAACAGGCTTCAGGTCAGACTGTATGCCATGATCTTCTCCTTCGTCGATAACCTGGCGTTTGTAAACGACTATATCAAGATAGGTCTGCATACGGGTTTCGGGGACGACCGGTTTAAGCTTGGACCGATAAAGGTGATGATCGACGGAAGCAGCAGCGGACCTACCGCGGCGACGCTGGAACCTTACGCTGTCAACCCGAATGATTCCGGCATTCTCAGCATGACCCAGGAGCAGGTGGACGACATCATCCTCAGAGCCCACGCGACGGGCTGGCAAGTCACTTCCCACGCGGTGGGAGACAGAGCCGTCACCATGATCGTAGACGCCATAGAAAAGGCGCTGACCGCATTTCCAAGAGAGGATCACCGCCACCGGATCGAGCATTGCGCTATGATCAACGACGAGCTCCTCAGCAGGATCAAAAAACTCGGGATCGTCCCCATTCCCCAGCCGATTTTCCTGTACGAGTTCGGCGACGGCTATATGAGGAATTACGGCAAGGAAAGAGCGTACAGAATGTTTACCTGCAAGAGCTTTCTCGACAGAGAAATCACCGCAGCCGGCAGCAGCGACTGTCCCATCACATTCTCCAACCCTCTCCTGAACATGCACCTTGCGGTGAACCGCGCAACCCAGACGGGTCAGGTAATCAACCCGGAGGAACGGATCTCCCTGCAGCAGGCACTGAGAATGTTTACCTACAACGGGGCTTACGCGAACTTTGATGAAGAGAACAAGGGCTCCATCGAAGTCGGCAAGCTGGCAGATCTGGCCGTACTCTCCGAATCCCTCTCAGATGTCCCTCCCGACAGAATTAGAGACGTTAGAGTAGACATGACCATCATCGATGGAAAAATTGTATATGAAAGGAAGGAATTAGAATGAAAAGTCGTATCCCAACAATCATTATCGCCTTTATTATCCCGATGTCCGCAATCTTCTTAGCTTTTCCGATATACAACCGGATTGAGCCGTTTGTATTCGGATTATCCTTCAATTATTTCTGGATTTTTTCCTGGCTGTTTCTTACGGCTCTCTGTATCTTCATCGGCTTCAGGCTGGACCCGTACAATGATCCGAACGTAGCAAAGGCATCCGCAGAAGCTCTGGAAGCCGCCAAAGCCTCCCTGGCCGACGGTTCCGCAGATAGCAAAGGAGGGAAGAAATAATGGCACTCGTTGTTTTTTCGATTATTTTGATTTTATCCGTGGTCATTGCTGTCGCGTCGAAAAAAGGAGCCATCGGCTCCAGCATGGATGACGTGATGACCGCCAGCGGTTCTTTTGGCGCATTTCTGATCTTTTTCGTTTCCGTAGGGGAAATCTACAGCATCGGCACCATGATCGGAGCACCAGGCGCGATCTTCGCAAACGGAGCCTCCTACGGCACATGGTTTATCTGCTACATCCTGCTGGCCTACGTCGTAGGCTATTTCCTGAATCCCGCCATCTGGCGCATGGGCCAGCTTGCAAAGGCGGTCTCCATCGGAGACGTGATCGGCTGGAGATACAACAGCAAAGGGATGCAGATCCTTGTTGCCCTGGTTGGAATCGGCTTTCTGACTCCCTGGATCCAAAATCAATATGCCGGAATGGCAATTCTGTTTGAATATCTGAACATCGGCGTAAGCTTTGTTGCCGCCGTCGTCATCTCCTCAGCCCTTGCTTTTATCTATATCGCAATTGCCGGGATCAGGGCGCCCGCATGGGTCAGCGTGCTGAAGGACATCCTGCTGATCGTCTCCATCGTTGTAGTCGGCGTCGCCGCCGCAGTCCATATGCCTGGAGGCGTGAGCGGTATCTTTAAAACCGTTGCGGAGACAAAGCCGGAAATGCTCGTCGTCCCGACGGAGCCGATTACGAAAAACGTTACGTTCCTGATGTCCACCATCATGTTCCAGATGCTCGGATTCTATATGCTCCCGATTTCCTTCCAGGCGCTGCTCACCAGCAAGAACGAGCATAACCTGCGAAAGAACTCTATTTATATGCCGCTCTACATGATCATGTTCCCCTTCCTGGTCATTGCCGCATATTATGCTGTCGCTCAGATCCCCGATCTTCCGAACAAGGATTTCGCACTCCTCGCCATTGCGGTAGACACGCTGCCGGAATGGACCATCGGACTCATCGCCGGAGGCGGCGCCCTCACGGCAATCCTCGTCATGGCGATTTCCGCCCTGTGCGTCGGCGGTCTGTTCTCCAAGAATATTCTTGGAGTAATCAAGCCGGATATGCCTCAGAAATCCATGACCAACTGGACCAGAATCGTTACGGCGGTATTCCTCATCTTCGGTATGCTGACAGCCCTCTATTTCCCTGCACTGATGGCAAACGTCATCACACTGGCCTACGGTGGACTTACCCAGACTTTCGTCGCGATCATCTTCGGATTCTTCTGGAAGGGTGCGACCAAATGGGGCGTCGGATCCGGAATCATCGCGGGAGTCGTTTCCCTCGCCATGATCAAGAACCTGATGCCGATACCATGGTTCGGAATGAATTTTGGATTCTGGGCGCTGCTGATCAATCTGGCCGTCGCCTTCCTCGTCAGTCTGCTGACAAAGCCGGACGCATTGGCCGTCAGACGGTTTGAAGCGTTTAAAGCTGCCAAACCCAATCAGATTCGCTAACAGTATAAAAAACAGGAGGTACCTATGTTTACTTGTGACAATAAAAGGATGGAAGATAAAATCAAAACGTTCAGCAAATTCGGAGACGCGGGCCACGGAGGAATCACTCGATACTCCCTCTCTCCGGAAGCGCATCAGGCAAGAGATGAGTTTGTAAAAAGGATGAAGGAAATCGGCGCCGTGATCGAAACCGACGACATGGCCAACGTCTATGCGACGATTCCCGGTACCGAATCCGGACTGAAGAGAATCGTAATGGCCTCCCACTGCGATTCTGTCAAAAATGGCGGCAACTATGACGGAATTTTAGGCGTCATCGGCGCCATGGAGGTCCTGGAAGCCGTCGTAGATCAGAGTATTCCTCACAGGCATCCGCTGACCGCCATGATCTGGACCAATGAGGAAGGCTCCCTTTATCCCCCTGCCATGATGTCATCCGGCGTCGTCTGCGGAAAGTTCGACAAGGAGAAAATGCTGGCATCGATCAGCGTACTGGATAAAACGACGACCTTTGGAGACGCTCTGAACGCCAGTCCATATAAAGGAGAGGAAAAGAATCGATTAAACCCCGGCGATTATCAGGCCATGTTTGAGCTCCATATCGAGCAGGGTCCGATTCTGGAGGATGCCGGAAAGGATGTCGGTGTCGTTACCTGCGTACTGGGAATGTTCAACTACAGAATCCGCTTCTTCGGACAGTCCGACCATGCGGGAACGACTCCGATGCATAAGCGCCGGGACGCTCTCCATGCCGCTGCCCAGGCTCTCTGTTACCTCCACGAGGAAATCGACAAGCTGGAAAGGCCGGAGCTGGTCTATACCACGGGAGAAATCGTATGCCACCCCTGCGTACATACCGTAATTCCCGACATGATCGACTTTTCCATCGATGTGAGGCATGAAGACCCGAAGGTTCTCGAACAGGTGCTGGCCATCGTAAAGCGCCTTCCTGAGCGGGAATGGGCAAAATGCAGATGTGAAGTACAGCTGGCGTGGGCCCGGGATACCGTCTATTTCGATAAAGAGCTGGTCGGGTACGTCAAGGAGAGCGCTGACGAGCTGGGGATTTCAAACCAGTACATCAACAGCGGAGCGGGCCATGACGCCCAGTACGTTTCCTATATCATGCCCACCACGATGATCTTTGTCCCTTCCAAGGACGGCCACAGCCACTGTGAACCGGAATATACCCCGGTGGAGTCCTGCACCGCCGGCGCAAGCGTCATGCTGAACGCAGTGCTGAAGGAAGATAAAAAATAGGAAGTTAAATCAAACTTTCTGTAATAAAAAACTGCCTGTTTGCCGCCCCCCTTATGCGGGGAGCGGGGCAGGCAGTTTTCTTATGACTGGAATTTCTCATTCTTTTCTTTTTTTCGTATCTTCATAGCCCCATTTCATGCGGTAGCCCACATACATGAGAATACACAGAATAAACCAAACGGCCAGCGTGAAACCGTAGATGAAAGGCAAACCAAAAATAAGGGGCTCCGCCCGGTTAATAAAAAATATACCGGGAAACTCAATGGCGGCAAATCCCAGAAGGATCAAGCCCCACAGCAGTCTGGATTTCTTTTTCATCTCGGCCTCCTGACTCCGTTCAGCAGAATGAATCAAAAACCTTATTTATACTTTTCCGCCAGGGCTCTTGCCACCAGCACGCCGCTGGCAGAAGCCTGGGAGAGGGAATGGGTCACGCCGGAGCCGTCTCCGAGCGCAAACAGTCCTTTCACCTTCGTTTCCAGATTTCCGCCCACCTGCACCTTGGAGTTGTAGAACTTGACTTCCACACCGTAGAGCAGCGTGTCTTCATTGGCGGTCCCAGGAGCGATCTTATCCAGCGCGTAGATCATTTCGATGATATTGTCAAGCTGCCGCTTCGGAATGACCAGACTCAGGTCTCCCGGAGTCGCTTTCAGAGTCGGCCTGGTGAAACATTTCTCCATCCTTCTCGCACTGCTCCTTCTTCCCTTGACCAGATCGCCGAACCGCTGGAGCAGGACGCCGCCTCCCAGCATATTGCTCAGCCTGGCGATGGACTCACCGTACTCGTTGCTGTCCTTGAAAGGCTCTGTGAACTGATTGGACACGAGAAGGGCAAAGTTGGTGTTTTCCGTTCTCAGCTTCGGATCCGCATAGCTGTGCCCGTTTACCGTAACGATGCCGTTGGTGTTTTCCGCAACCACTTCGCCGTAAGGATTCATGCAGAAGGTCCTTACCATGTCGTTATATTTATCCGTCTTATATACGATCTTGCTTTCGTAAACGTCGTCGGTGATATGCTTGAAGATTTCAGCCGGAAGCTCAACCCGCACACCAATATCTACCCGGTTCTTCTTCTGTTCGATGCCGAATTTATCGCAGATGCTGGAAATCCATTTCGATCCCGAGCGTCCCGTCGCCAGGACGAGATCCTTGCATTCAAACACTTCCTCTTTATCGGTCACGATGCGGAAGCCGTTTTCGACCTTCTCCACATCGAGAACCTGAGTGTTGAACTGGGTATCGATCCTGTCTTTCGTGTAATCAAAAATCCGTTCCAGAATTTTTACGTTCCGGTCCGTTCCCAGATGTCTCACCTTGGCGTCCAGCAGATGGAGGTTGTTTCGGAGTGCCAGGGTCTTGAGCTCGGAATTTGCGGTGGAATAGAGCTTGGCCGCTTCCCCTCCCATGCTGCAAAGCACCTGGTCCACATATTCCATAAGGTCCAGAGCAGCCTCGGTGCCGACGTAATTATGAAGGTCGCCGCCGAACTGGGTCGTAATGTTGTATTTTCCATCGGAGAGAGTTCCCGCGCCGCCGTATCCATTCATGATATGGCAGGGAGCGCAGCGAATGCAGTTCTGCACCTTGCCGCTGTTGATAGGGCAGATCCTCTTTTCCAGGGCGGCGCCCTTATCGATCATGAGAACACTTGCCGCATTGGGAAGCTTGGTCAGTTCATAGGCCATGAACACTCCGCCCGCTCCGGCTCCGACGATTATAATATCATATTTTTTCATGTTAATCTCCACTTTCTATTCTCTTCATTCCGCCATTTCTCAGTAGGCGCATCACTGACAGAACTATTATAAGCTGTTCTTCCATGACTGGCAACTGAAAAATTCCAATCTGGCTAAAGCCAGGGAATTTCTGTATGGCACCTTCCTGACA
>CAMJRV010000136.1 GCA_946408315.1 uncultured Bacillota bacterium
CAATAGAAGCGGTTAAGGCCGCGAAGCAGGCCGGAGCCATCATCTCTTACGATCCGAATTACCGTGCGCCGCTCTGGAAAAGCGAGAACGAAGCCGTGGATATTATGCAAAGCGTTCTGCATTTTGCTGACATTGTAAAAATCAGCGATGAAGAAGTCGAGCTGATAACAGGCAAATCTTCTCCCGAAGCTGCCGCTGAGGCTCTTTTTCAAAAGGGGATCTCCTGCGCAGTGGTAACCCTTGGCAGCAACGGCGCCTATACCGCAGTGGAAGGCGCGTCTGCTCTCGTTCCCGTTCTCGATCCCGATGTTCCGGTGGTTGACACCACCGGCGCCGGAGACGCTTTCTGGGGAGGCTTCCTTTATAAGATGGCCGTGAAAGGGCTTCGTCCCAACGAGCTCGGCGAAGCACAGCTCCGGGATTTTACCGAATTTGCCAACGCGGTGGCTTCCCTGTGCGTTCAAAAGCGCGGCGGGATACCGGCGATGCCCACAATAAGCATGGTCGAGGATTTTCTTGGCCGAAAAGGAGGATGACCATGAAACGCAGTGAGATTAACAAGGCACTGGTGGAAATGGAGAATTTCATAAATGAATACCGCTTTGCCCTGCCGCCTTTCTGTCATTTTACGCCGGAGGACTGGAACTCCAAGGGTCGTGACTACGACGAAATCCGTGACAATATGCTGGGCTGGGATATTACCGACTACGGCATGGGGGACTTTGACAAGGTCGGCTTTTCGCTGATTACAATCCGCAACGGCAACCTTGCCATGAAGGACAAATACGCCAAGACCTACGCCGAAAAGCTGCTCTATCTGAGAGAAGGCCAATACGCGCCCATGCACTTTCACTGGGGCAAGATGGAGGATATTATCAACCGCGGCGGCGGCAATGTCCTGATCCGCGGCTACAACTCCACTCCTGATGAGGAGCTGGATGAGGCCGGGGAGGTCCGCGTCCGCATGGATGGACGGGAGCTGATTGTTCCCGCCGGGACGCAAGTACGCTTGACACCGGGAGAGAGTATCACCATACAGCCTTATTTGTATCACGACTTTTCAGTAGAGGAAGGCACGGGGCCGGTGTTGCTGGGCGAGGTGAGCCAGTGTAACGACGACAATTCCGATAACCGCTTCCATAAGCCGATTGGCCGTTTTCCGGCCATCGAAGAAGACGAGCCACCCTACCGTCTGCTCTGCAACGAATACCCAAAGCTGTGATATTAAATGAGAGAATCATGATAGGATCGACAATTGCCGCAGCTATTGCGATAATAGTTGCGGTTTTTTGCGTGTATTGGTATTTTTTAGGAAAGCCAGTTGTTGTATAATAAAGAAAACAATCGAAATGGGAGTAAAACCATGCATTCAAGTCGGAAAAAAGTGCTCTTGGCCGTTATCATCATGATTCTGGTTTTGATTTCAACAGGCTGTACCCATGCGAATACTGTACCGAAGCCTGTAAAAGGGGTTCTGGACCTTAGAAATTGGAACTTCGCAAAGAACGGAGCCGTTGCTTTGGATGGGCGATGGGACTTTTACTGGGATGAATTGCTGTCCTATCAGGATGTGCAGGATAAAAAGCCTGATCTCAATGCTCCGGTTCCCGAAACATGGAATACCTATACGATCGGACAGGCTCCCTTGCCCGGCGAAGGCGTTGCAACATACCGGCTCAGGGTTGAGACAAGTCTTCCCCAGGGAACGCTTCTGGCGCTCAGGTTGAAAACGGTATCGAGTGCCTATAAATTGTTCATTAACGATAAGCTTTTAGTTGGCGCAGGAACGGTAGGAACTGGAATCAAAGCGGAAAAAGGTGAATATAATCCTCAGACCGCGGTCTTTCGTGTACCGGACAAGCAGTTTGACATTATCATTCAGGTTTCAAATTTCCACTATGCAAGAGGCGGCCTATGGGACAGCCTTTATCTTGGTGATGCAGATCAGATCCATCGTTATGAAAATATACTGACAGGCAGGGAAGCGTTTTTATTGGGCGTACTGATTATTATTGCGCTGTTCTATCTGGCGGTCTTCTTCCTGCTAAGGGAGCTTAGATATACGCTGTATTTTTCTCTTCTTTCTTTGTCGGCCGCAGTTTCTGTTGACACGGTAGGAGAATTCCTTCTGATCAACTCGGACCTTCCCTTTAGAGCCGTTATCGGCATATGGTATAGTGCAACCGGTTGGATGACATTCTTTTTAGTAGTATTTATGCACGCGCTATTTCCATCAAGATTTTCCGGAATTGCTGTAAAAATATATTTTGGTATCATGATGGTATACCAATCGATTTATATTTTCTTAGCTCCTTCGTACTATACAAGATATGCTTTTGTCTCTAATTCGAGTGAAATCCTTGCCATATTCGTCGCATTGACCATTATTCTGATCGGCGCGAGGAGAGGTGATAAAAACTGGCTGCTGAACATGATCAGCGTCATCGTTTTTTTCATCGGCTATACTCATGATGTTCTATATCTGACAGGCAATATGGGAAATCAGGTGCGGGAAATCTTTTACTGGAGTGGTTTGGCTGCCCTTGCCCTTCAGATGATGACTCAGGCGCAGAGAATAAAGACTTATTTTGACCATAAAGCATATGCGGAGCTCCTGCTCTTGCAGGCTCAGATCAAACCTCACTTCCTATACAACACGATTAATACGATTATTTCCGTTTCACGTATCGACGCGGAGAAGGCGCGGAGCCTGCTGATCGACTTCGGTCAATATTTGCGCAGAAGCTTTGAAATTAAAGGGTCAAATCAATTGGTAGCCCTTTCGGACGAGATTGAGCTTGCGATGGCATATGTCGCGATCGAAAAGGTGCGGTTCGCAAATCGTCTTGAGGTAGACTTTTATATTGAGGAGTACATCAAGGAGATAAAGGTGCCGATTCTGATATTGCAGCCGATCATTGAAAATGCAATTCTTCATGGCGTTTTACCAAAGCGCGGAGGGGGAAAGGTTGAAATCGACATCCACAGGGAAGGGCAATGGCTGTCCTTTACTGTAAGAGACAACGGTGTCGGCATTGACAAATCAAATGTGGAAACCCTTCTGGCACAAAAGAGGGGCAGCATTGGGCTTTTTAATATCAATTCAAGAATCCAAAGGCTTTATAAACAGGGGCTGGAGATTAAGAGTGAAGTAAATCAGGGAACGGAGGTCAAATGGTATACCTTGATAAAGTAGGAGATCGAAGGACAATGATAAATGTAGCGCTGATCGATGATGAAGAGCTTGCCCTGCTGGAAATGGAATTTCTGCTGAAGGAATATCCATGTATTCATGTGATGGGGAGGTTTACAGACCCGGTCGAGGCCATGGAAACACTGGGGGGACTTAAGCCCGATGCCGTGTTTATCGATATCAACATGCCACAGCTTGGCGGCGTGGAGCTGGCAAAAAAAATTAGGGAGAATATGTCGAAAACGAATGTGATCTTTGTTACAGCATATGAGCAATATGCTGTGGAAGCATTCCAGGTAGAAGCGATGGACTATCTGCTCAAGCCTGTTTCAAAGGAACGGCTCGACGAAACAATCATGCGGCTGATGAGAAGGGAAGGTCTGAGCCTTCCGATGAGGCAAGAGGTTCTTGAGATAAAGTGCATGGGGGAACTTCAGGTCGGCTGGGAGGGGGGAAATCCCATCAAATGGCGTACGGAAAAGGAAAAGGAACTCTTCGCCTTCTTGCTGAACAGCAATGGTATTGTGATATCAAGAGATCAAATTATCGATGAGCTGTGGAGCGATTATGAAGTTGAGCGAGCGATCCCTCAGCTGCACAATGCCGTTTACTACATAAAAAAAACGCTGAAAGAATATGGCGTAAGCCAGGATCAGATCCGTATATACGGTCATTACTGCCTGGATTTGGGCCAAGTATGGTATGACCGGGCGTTTCTTGAAGAAAAGATGAAAAAACCGCACAGGTTTGAAACAACAGAGGAATTGGAAGCAATGCTTGCACTCTATGGAGAAGGATATTTGCAGAGGGAAGGCTGGGCGTGGACCGAGCCGGTGAGGGAAAGGCTCCAGCGGTACGGATCAGAGCTTCTGTGGAAGCTGTCCGAAAAATATATGGAAGAGGGTATGTATCAGGAGGCCGAACGGGTTTTGAAGGACGCCTTTCAAAAAAATCCCTTCGAGGGGAATGTGACTTCCTTGCTGATGGAGCTTTACCGAAAAACGGGAGAGGCTGCAAAAGCCGCAAAGCATTATGAAGCATATCAGAAAGTGCTAAGGGATGAATTGGGAATCTGCCCCGAAGAAAGTACCGAAAAAATATATGAGTCGATCCGAATGGAAATGAGGGCGAAATAAGAGGAAATAAGGCAGAAGTCTGCGGTTTTGCGAGAAATTTGCGAGAAACGGTCATTATAATGAATTCTCCAAAGTGTTTTATGTATGATTAGGAGGGAAAAAATGACTGAGCGCATAAAAAGAAGGATCACTGCGGTCATTCTAGCACTGGCGATGGTGATTGGCCTGATGCCGGCAATGACGCCGACCGCATATGCGGACGCAACCCAAAGTATATCGTTGGTTACCGCGGCAAGCTATATCTTTGACCCTGCAACCGAGGGCTACAGTACACAGCCTTCCTATTCTGTTCCTATTCAGAATACAGGCACAGCTGCCACAGGCGCGCTTAACATTGCCTTGAGCGGAACCAATCCAGACTCATTTACGCTTTCTGCGACTTCGGTTTCTGACATTGCGGTGAGTTCTGCGGCAATTTTTAACGTTAAGTACAATCTCGGACTGACGGCGGGTACCTACACGGCCGTGGTGACAGTCTCGGGGGATAATGTCGATTCGAAAAGCTTCGACGTAAGCTTTACGGTAGTGCCTGCGGGCACGACATATCCTGCGCAAATCCGCACCTATATTGATGACACTCTTACGGACATGGCAGGAGACGATCCCTCTGTCGTTACGGCACATAACTCTTCCGAACTGGAAACATATATGGCTGCATCGTATGTTTCCACAATTAACCTCGTTTCCGGCACGACATATAGCTATAACGGCGGTGCGGTCACCCGAGCGCTGTCCATCAACGGCAACGGTGCGATCATCAACGTTGGTACGGGTGTCATCGACACGATTGTCAAAAAAGAAGGCAATACGGTTACAGGGCCGGTATTCCTTGCAGTGGAAAATGGCAGTTTTGTCATGCGGAATGTAACCCTACATAGTGGATCGGATCGAATCCTCGCCGTCATCAACGTGAAAACGGGTGGAACGCTTCTGCTGGACGGCGTGACCTTTGAGGGATTTTTTGCGAACAGGGCGGATGATCCCGACCCTACAGGACCTAATATGGACGGAAGCCACAATAACTTCGGCGTGCATGCTGAGCCGGGTGCGATATCCACAACGGTGCAAAACTGCACCTTCGGTGATTCCAATACTTTCCGAAACGCCGTGGCAATCCGCAAGGGTACGGCACTGATACAAAACAATACTTTTGTCGGTACCAAAACCCCTGAAAAGCAGAATCAAACCGATGGCTTTGAATACGCCGTATATCTCTACGGCGGCAACTGCACGGTAACCGGCAATGACATCAGCGGCTACGACAGTATTTTGAAAACAGACTCCGGATATCACAGCGCAGCAGTTTCCATCTGCCCTTACGACGATCTGACTGCGACGGTCACCGGTAACAATATGCATGACAATGCCCGTGGTATTGACGGCGTGGGTGCGTGGCATATGTACTCGCATCCGGCAACGGCCCGAATCAACAGCACGACGCTGGCAGCGAGTGCGGA
Organism: uncultured Bacillota bacterium; assembly: GCA_946408315.1. GTDB lineage: Bacteria > Bacillota > Clostridia > Peptostreptococcales > Anaerovoracaceae > Anoxybacterium. Next base: position 5,787 of record CAMJRV010000136.1, read on the forward strand.
CGCGTTTATCATCGGCCAGGCGCTGAAGGCCGCAAACACGTTCTCGAGTAATGCGGATGGAAACATTGCCTTGAGTCTGGACCAAAATGACCATTATATTGACGTGTCCTCGAGAATTGAGTATGGGCCACCGGCCTATTTTGACCCGTTCTTAAAGACAGAAGGCAAAACCAGTACGAGTGCTACCCTCAGTTTTGATACAGGCATATGGGCAAGGGCGATGGTCCGCAACGCGAAAACCATCGGGATGCAGGTTTCGGATGACAACGGCGCGACATGGACGGAGACTGCCACCACTGTGCCGCTCACGGCAAGCTCCACCGGAGCGGCGGTCAATCTGACTGCAGGGAAAACCTATCTGTTGCGCGCGACCTTGCAGATTACAGCTAATACCAGACCGCTTGGATCAACAGACGAGGTACCTGCGGACATCACCTGCTATTCCAACACCGTCAGCGTGACGATTTCGTCCGGCGGCTCAGGTTCTGGCAGTAAGTCGGACACAACTTCCGGCGGGCAGGGCGGTGCATCTGTGATCGTCAACGGAAAGACGGAAACTGCAGGAACAGTGCAAACATCCACAGCTCCGGACGGAAGAACCACAACGACTGTGACCGTAGATTCCGAAAAGCTGGAGAGCATCCTTGCCACAAAGGAGAGAGGAGCTACGGTAACCATCCCCGTATCGGGAGGGTCTGATACGGCATCAGGCGTTCTGACCGGCGAGATGGTGAAAGGGATGGAGA
>CAMJRV010000137.1 GCA_946408315.1 uncultured Bacillota bacterium
TCCTGCCGCTGGCGGCTGCCATATTGCTTTATCCGAAGATGCCAGAGCAGGTTCCGATCCATTGGAACATTCACGGAGTCGTTGACGGTTACGGTTCCAGAGTATTCGGCACCTTCCTGCTTCCGCTGATGAACGTGGCACTGTACGTGATGTTTCTCGTTCTGCCCATGATCGACCCGAGAAGGGAAAATTACAGCAAGTTTAACAGCTCCTACACGGTGATCCGGTATTCGCTTCACCTCTTTCTCGCATTGATATTCGGGATGACCGTGGCCGCGTCGCTGGGCTATCCTGTCGCTGTCGGTAAGTGGGTGCCTGCCGGAGTTGCGGTTCTGTTCATCGCCATGGGGAATATCATGAGCAGGGTAAGGCATAATTACTTTGTGGGATTTCGATATCCCTGGACTCTGGCAAATGAAGAGGTCTGGAAGAGAACCCACCAGCTCGGCGCAAAGCTCATGGTGGCAGGAGGCTTCGCCGCCCTGGCGGGCATCCTCTTTACACCGGATGCCGTCGGGTTTGTGATTTTGATGGCGGGCGTCTTCGTTCCGGTAATCATCACAACGATCTATTCCTACCTTATTTATAAGAGCATAGCGAAATAGAAAATGGAAATAAAAAAAGTGGCGTTAGCCACTTTTTTTAGTATGGATTCTCGTAATTGCTGAGAGGCTTATTCTTTTTCAGCATACCGTTGAAAACATCCCAGATATCGTCCTCTCCCTGGCTGAGCTGCCAGCAGGCGCTGCCTGCCAGACTGTACCTTGAGACCAGATTCAACCGGTTGGCAATGGAACGGGAGTCTTCAAGCCAGATTTTGCTGGTGTTCGCGCCATTGGCGTATTCCGCATAGTATTGCTTTTCCTTGTCCAGCCAGACCGGCGTAAGGTTGTTTGATTGAACGGCGGTTCTGGCCGACTCCATCTTTGCGGATGGATTGGAAACGATCTTTCCGGTGCTGTCGACGGTCCATATCCTCGTATAGAGCGGAATTCCAAGCAGCAGCTTGGAAGCGGGAACCTCTTTGAGCGTAGTCTTCAGGGCCTCTTCGACCCAGGGCAGGGAAGCGATGGAGCCCGCCGCCGGGCTCCCGGCATAATGCTCGTCGTAGGTCATAACCGCCAGATAATCTACGTATTTGGCGAGAGCGGCCCGGTCGTATTCTATCGTCCAGGGTCTCGGTATCAACGTATCGATGGAGAGGACAAGCCCCTGCCGTTCCGTATAGTTTCTCAGAAGCGCCGTAAAGGCCACGAGCCCTGCGGCGTCGCCGTCGGCCACATCCTCATAGTCGATATTGATTCCGTCCACATCATAGAGACAGGAATAAAAGATATACTGGGCGACCGACCGGTTCAGCAGGCCGCTGTTGTTAAAGGTCTTTGTCGTAAAGGCGGTGGAGCCTTTCGTCGCCATGTTGTTCGTTATGGTGGCCCAAACCATGTAACCGCTGGAATGGGCGGAGTCCGTATAACCCTTGTCCCCGTTGTTCTCCACGCTGCCATCGCCGTCTACGATCAGGTCGAACCAGGTGGGGGAAAGGATATCGAGGCCGCCGTGCTTAACGGACGGCGCAGCCGGGGTGATGTTCCCGACATATTCCCAGGCGAGGTTGATCTTTTCGCTGCCTCGCTTAAACTTTGTCTTCTTTGGGGAGTAGAAATCGACTTTTGATAAATCGATTTCCGATATGGTGACATAGTCCTTCATCACATAGGCGGTATTCCCGTCTTCTCCCGTGATTTTATAGTAATTGTCCGTTTCACCCGTGATGAATACGGTATCGTTCTGACTGAGATTCACCGGCTTGCCTTCCCCTTCCAGTAGGGAAGAGACGGCCTGGACGCCGGCCCGGTTGATCTTTGCGATCTTATCCGTGCCGGAGTAAGCGCGCATCTTGACGGTATTGCCGGATACGGTATAGCTGATTTTAAAGAACTGCTCTGTTGTGTTCAACGGAAAGTAGAGATCTTTTTCGATCTCCCGCAGCGGGATGTAGATGCTGCCGCCGTAAGTCTTTACAAAATTTGTGGTGGCGTCGTCTGCCAGCATGATATTTTGAGCGGCAAGGTTGATGGCGAGCCGTTTATTTGTCTCATCCACCGTGATCCCGGGGTTTTTCGCGTAGCTTCCGATCATAGAAACGGGAAGGTAGGGGGTGTTGTTTATGTAATAGCCTCTCTGGCTGATCATCTGATTGTTGTAAAAGAGCGTATACGTTTCGTCGTTCGCTCCGAAGGCGGGGAGATAGAGCAAAAGGCCGCTGTTGATTCCTGTGATGAGCAAACAAAAAACAATGAGTATCGAAATAATCCTTTTCTTCATAGAAATGCCCCTTCTGCTTTTTTAGAATGCCTTTGGTCGAACGTTCCATATCTGGTAAACCAAGGGCGTCATAACTTCTCATTTTTTAACCATTATATACTATACAGAAGTGGTTTTCTATGGTTTAATGGGAAAGATATCATTAAGACTGTGTTACAAAGTAAAGTACCAATTGAACCAGAATTTAGTATTTACAAAGGAGCAGGAATCGATGAAGGGCACCTTACTTAAAGTTTTCAGCACTGTGATTGTGATCTCGCTGGTAGCGGCTGTCGTTTTGACAGATCGCTTTGTTCAGGAAGCGGCGGCGGAGCAGAGGAGAGAGACGGCCAAACGGCTGGAAGAGAGCCAGGAGGCTGCGCTGGAGGTTGAAAAGCGGAAGCTGATCCAGGAAGAGCAGGAGAAGCTTTTGCGGCGACAGCTAGCGGAAGAGCAGGGAGAAAAGGGGACTTACATCCTCGCGGGGATCGGCGGCGGAAAAAACCTGTTCACCAATAAGGTGGACGGATATACGGTTGAGATTCCGTCGGATATGAAGGCTGACATGCGGTTTTCTAATGTGAGAGCCGTATTGGAGGGCGAAGAACTGAAAATCGAAATTTACCGGCAGGAGCTCGAAAATGCGGGAGGCGTCGGTACTGAAAGCTATATCAACTATTCCAACCTGTTTATCAACAACCGGATCGACCATAACAAGGAACTGAAAGGAAAGACGGAGGCAGGAGGAAGGTCGGTATCCTACCTGCAATGGTCGAGAAGGGCTCTGAATAAAATTGAAAACGACAAATGTCATTATGCGTCTGTGGAAGTCCCCCTATCCGACCGGGAGGTGCTTACGTTTTTATTCAAGAGCAGCCGGAAATTTGAAAATAAAAGCTATCTGGACATTGTCGGGAGCCTGAAGCTCATCGAAAAAACGGCAGAGCCCTATGTCCGGAAAATCTATAAGACAGAGAATCAGAACTGGGATGAGAAGACGGCGGCCGTCTATCAGACCTACTTCGGCGATGACGCCCGGCTTCAGTGGGGCATCTTTGAAACGGACGCTCCGGTGGATTTCACAGAATTGAAAAAAATCGAGGACAAGCTGAACTTTACCTTCCCGATCCTCTTGTATTATACCGGGGTATTGGAAGACAAGGAAGCACACCCCTCTCTGTCCATCGCTCTGAAAAATGCGAAGCTGGAAGACCGTATCCTTGAACTTACGCTTCAGACGACAGAACAGGCTTCGGGAAAGGGGAATATGGTCTACGACGTTCTCGACGGCGCGTACGACACCTATTTGAAAAATTATGCCAGAGAGGTGGCAAATTACGGCGAGCCGATTCTTTTCCGGCTGGGGAATGAGATGAACGGGGACTGGTGCGTCTATTCGTCACATCATACGGCAAAGGATACGGATATTTTCAAGGCGTTTTACTGCTATCTCTACCAAATTTTCCAGGAGGCAGGTGCCGACAATGTGATCTGGGTCTGGAATCCCAACGGAAAATCGTTCCCCGATTTCAAATGGAACGACGAGCTCTGCTACTATCCGGGAGACGAATACGTTGATGTAGTGGGCATGACAAGCTACAATACGGGAACCTACTATGAAAGCGAAAACTGGACGGAGTTTGACGATATGTACGACGATCTCTATGAGAAATATATCGGCCTTTACGAGAAGCCTCTCATGATCACCGAGTTTTCCTCCAGCAGCGTGGGCGGAAGCAAGGAAGCCTGGGTTTCCAATATGTTCCGCCACATTGGAAAGTATGAAAGAATCAAGGTAGCGATCTGGTGGGACGGCTGTGATTGGGACGCGGAGGGAAATGTGGCAAGGTCGTATTTTATCGATGAGACGGAAGAACTCATCCGGGTGTTCCGGGAAAATCTGGCGCGCTTTCGATAATAGAAGAGGTTGCAGCAAAACAGCCTATGAAATTTGAGAGCCTATGAGAACCGCTTTGGGAAATCACAGGCTCTCAAATTTTTTAGACTGTTTGCAATAGCCTTTTTACTGATAGGCATTTACGCCAAGGAGCTCGTCGACGGTAACAAAGGTGTATCCCTGCCACCTCAGCGATTGGATCATTTCCGGCAGGGCTTCTTTTGTGACGGACTTTTGAAGATAGTCATGCATGAGAATGATAGCGCCGTCCCTGATGTCGGGCATCGTATTGATCAGCACCTTGTCTACATCCTGATCTCGCCAGTCGTTGGTGTCGACGGACCATTTTATGACCTTGTAGCCCATCTCCCGCAGCTTCTGAAGGTTGCTGTCGGAAACGAAGCCGTAGGGAGGGCGCATCAAGGCTGTTCTCAACCCTGTTATCCGCTGTATTTCGTTTTCCAGTTGTGTCATTTCATTGATCAGTTGGGCGTCTGTCAGCGTGCGGAGGTCGGGATGGGACCAGGTATGGCTCGCCACCGTATGGCCTTCCGCAATGATTCTTTTTATCATATCGCCGTTTCTTGCCACATTGCTTCCCACCAGAAAGAACGTGGCAGGCACACGATACATTTTCAGCAGATCCAGCACTTCAGAGGTAGCCTTTTTATCCGGTCCGTCGTCAAAGGTCAGAGCCACCGCCCGCCGTCCGTCGGGGTAACCTTTATAAAAAAGAGTGTCCGGAAATCTGGCCACCGTCGGCGACATCTCCCTTTCGATATCGGCAAGAGTTTCTTCTCTGCTCGATTGGACGGGGATGATGAGCGCCTGGCCAACAAACAGCTTATCAGGATTTTTTAAACCATTTTCTACGGCCAGATCGCTCATATTCATACCGAGGCTGCGGGCGATCCTGTATAATGTATCTCCGGTTTTCACGGTATAGACTTTGGGAATGGACAGGATCTGGCCGCTGTAGATCCTGTCCCGGTCAACAATTTGATTGACGTCGGCAAGAGTTGCCATGGATATTTCAAAATCCTGAGCGATCCGATACAGCGTATCACCGGGTTTGACCTGATAGGCCTGTTTATTTTCAGTTGGAATAATCAATACCTGTCCGGCGTAAATCATATCCGGGTAGGAGATATATTGATTATTTCCTAAAAGCGAATCTGTCGTTATGCCATGCTGCCTTGCAATTCCGCTCAGGGTTTCCCCCGGCAGTACGCGGTGAACCTGGTCCGCATAGGATAAGACCGGCATACAACAAAAGCTTATGAATGCAGCCGATAAAACAATGAGTTTCCTAACCCTCATACTTATGTTTTTACTCCTTCTATAAAATATTTGCAGTCTCTTCCTTATTGTGCATCTCTTCCTGAAAAAAATACCGGCTGCGCATAAGCTTGGTATAAGGTTTCAGGTCTCTCTTAGAAAATCCCATTGATCAGCTTTATATGCCGTGAATCGTAACATGATTTACTTACAGCCGTTGGCAGGGCTGGCTCCCACTCGTAAATCACGTCATGCTTATATGAAGATTGTATGAAGAAAAGCTCCAAATTCTTGTTTTATGAGCGAAAATGTAATATAATGTCGTGGTTGAATCTGAAACAGGAGTGCTGGAAATGTTTGAACGAACGATAAAACCGATGATGAATAAAATTTTATATTCCCTGACAGCGAAGTGGGCAGATATCCGAATCGAATATGGAATTCTCGCATTGGTAGCTGTTATCGCAGTTCCGCTGAAGCTGCTGCTGTTCTACCGCCTCATCGGGGTAACTGCGAATTTCTTTTTTGTCTGGCTGATTACCGGCGTATTGACATACTTCTTATTTGCATCCTTTAAAAATAAATGGATTCCGGCAGTGGTCTACCTGCTGCTGTCTGTCCTGATGTTTTGCGACGTTACATACAGCAGCTTTTTCAACCGCTATCTGTCGGTGAATATGCTGGGCGCCGCAGGTTTTCTCGGCGATATTACCGCAAGCATCAAGGAGGTTCTCAAACCATGGTTTTTCCTGGTTCTGGCAGATGCAATCCTGATCCTTGCCGCGTTGGTCGTGAGAAGACGCAGGTCCGGAAAAAACAGGAAAGACGCGGCTGAAACCGGAAAGACCGGCGAGGCTGAGACAGAGAAGGTCAATGGGGCTGAGGCCGGGAAGATCGATGGGAGTGGGGCCGGAGAGACGGAGGATCTTCCGGAGATTCCGGACGCCTGGATCGAAGAGCTGGCGGCGGAGGTCGAAACCTCAACAGTAGAGCCTGGGGCAGAAGCTGAAACCGCAGCGATGGAGCCGGCGGAAACGATAACTG
>CAMJRV010000138.1 GCA_946408315.1 uncultured Bacillota bacterium
TTATTAAGCCATCCGATTTTTGGCGAGCTTAATAAACACAAATGCCAGCGGCACGATGCAGATCAGCAGCAGATACGACATGGACGAAGCCGTGCCGATTTCAAGATAGCGAAACGCCTGCTGATAGATATGATAGCTGATTACTTCGGTCGTCGTTCCCGGCCCTCCCTTTGTGAGGACATAGATCAGGTCGTACGTCTTCAGCGCCGTGATGGAGCGAAGTAAAATTACTACGGCAAACGTCGGCATCATCATGGGAATCGTGCACCGGAAGAATATCTGCATCCTTGACGCTCCATCGATGACAGCCGCCTCATAGGGCTCCGCAGGCAAGGTCACAAGACCGGCCAGGATAATCAGAACCATATACGGCACCTGCTGCCAGACGTCGATAAACATCACCGTGCCAAGGGCCAGGCCGGAGTCGGCCAGCCATGCTTTCCCGGAAATCCCGAACAGGGATAGTACGTAATTGACGATTCCAAGATTGGAATGAAGCAGCAACCTCCAGGTCAATCCGACTGCGATGGGGGTAATCATCATCGGTACGATGATGATGCTGAAAAAGATGTTCTTTCCTTTGATCTCATTGTTGAGCAGAAGCGCTATGATCAGTCCGAGTATAAATTCAAAGAATACAACTCCTACGGTAAAAATTACCGTCGTAAGCGCAGAGTCGATAAAATACTTGTCCTGCAGCACACGGATATAGTTGTCCAATCCGACAAAGGAGCCCAGGCCCTTCGTTTTCAAATTGGTATCAAAAAAACTTGTCGTCAGAGAATAGAACATCGGTACGGCGAGCACCAATGCCATAACTACCAGCGACGGGAGCATAAATATGGAAAAATTTTTTCTTCTATCACTCATCAACTTGCTACACTCCTCATCTGAACGATCGCCTGTACATTGGGCGGGACCGCATTGGATTCCCGCCCAACGCGATCAGAGTTTATTCCATGGACTTCATTTCTTCTGCCACAGCGTCCAGGGCCTGCTGGCTGCTCTTCGTTCCTGCCACGGCTTCTGAAAGCTCTCTGCCCAAAACTTCAATCAATTGAGGCGCATCCGCGATGACCGGAATGATTTTGGAGCTTTCCATTATCTGCTGCACCATAACGGTATGCGGATATTTTGCAATGACTTCCGGATCGCTCATAACGTCGCTTCTCGTCGGGGATCCGCCTGCAAGCGCACGTGCTTTTGCGACATCAAAGGATTCCACCCATTGCAGGAACTTCCATGAAGCTTCCTTGTTGGGCGCGTTGGCCGGAATTGCCCAGCCCCAGCCTGCGTTCAGAGAGACACCGCCGGGCATCTTGCTCAGCTCGACCTTTCCTGCGACGGAGGACTCTTTGGAGTCGTTGAGCTTCGGAACCATCCAGTTATAGGTTACATAGGTCGCGGCATTTCCCTGGGCAAACACATTGTAGGCTTCATCAAAGCCAAAGCCCGGAGCACCTGCCGGAGCGGAATTCTTCATGTTGTCCACATAGAGATCCAGCGCTTTTACCGCTTCCTTGCTGTTGATCGTAATGCTGCCCTGAGCGTCATAGAAATCGCCTCCGCAGCTGAACAGGTAATTCAGCCATTCCATGGCGATGGGATCCGGTCTCAGCCCCTGCATGACAGCGCCGGACAGGGACTCGCCCTTTACGCTGGTTATGTATTTGCAAAGTTCAACGTAATCTTCCATGTTGTCGGGGATTTTGAACTCTTTTCCCGTCTTGCTCTCATAACCGCTCTTCAGTTCGGGGTCCTGGAATACGTCGGTGCGGAATACCAGCCCCAGCATGTAGTTATAGAACGGGAGCATGTACGTCGTTCCATCCACCTCGCCTACCATTTCCATCATGGAACCGATGTAGGGAGAAGTATCAAAACCGCTTTCCTGAATGTACGGTCCCAGATCTTCAAGCCATCCGGCTTTTGCAAATTCACCCGACCAATAGCAATCCACCACGATTACATCGTACGAATTCGTCTTGCTCAGCATCTGGGTCAGCAGCTTTTCATGCATTGCGGAATAGTTGATCGACTCAACGTTGACCTTAATCCCGGTTTCCGCTTCAAATTTGTCAAGGTTTTGCACTACAAATTCGGTATCAGGGACAGTTTCCATCAAGATATTGATTGATTTTGGCGCTTCCGCCGAATCGGATCCATTTTTGGCTCCGCAGCCGGCAAAGCTCGTAATCGCCAGTAAAATTACCAGGACAACGGCCGTCACTTTTGTACACTTCTTCATAATTACCTCCTCGTATTTTTTCGTTTATACACAAATCACGAATTTGACTGTGCCTATTTAACCGACCCGAAGGTCAGTCCGTTGACAAGATACTTTTTAATAAATACGGATAAAACGATTACGGGTAAAATAGCGATGATCGTCGAAGCGCATAACTCTGCAATCATGACCCCTTGCTGGGTTTCCATATTGGCGATGGCAACCGGCAGCGTTCTGGTCTTCAATCCCGTTAAATTCAACGCAAACATAAATTCATTCCAGGATACGATAAAGCTGTATACGGAGGTTGCCATGGCTCCCGGAGCGGCCAAGGGCAAAACAATTTTGTAATACGCCTGGAGCTTTGTGCATCCGTCTATTTCGCAGGCCTCCTCCAGCTCCTTGGGAATGCCCTCAAAGAAGCTGATCAGCATCCAGATCACATAGGGCAGGTTGAAGGTCAGGTAAGCCGTCACAAGTGCAAATATCGAATCGTCTAGTCCCATGGTCTTTATGATCAGCGACAGCGGAATGACCATGACCACGGGAGGTATCATCTGCGTCATAAGAATCGCAAGCTTGATACGGTTCCCTTTGGAAAACCGCGCGATCCAGTAAGCCGCCATGGCTCCGAACAGGACGGATACAATCGTCGTCAGAAGGGCGACGATGAAGCTGTTCAGAAAATAGCTCGAAAATGGATTGTTGTTGAATATGTTATAGTAGTTTTCCAGGGTGAGCGTCGCCGACCAGTTGGGCGGAATCTTATAAGCCTCCAATTTGGTGATAAGCGACGTTCTGAAAATCCACAGCAGCGGCAAGAGGAAAAACAGTGTTGCTATTGTAAGGCCGACATAAATCGCAAGTGTCTCAAATCGTGTTCTTTTCTTATACATACAACTCCTTAAACACCTCCCAAGGTAAAATCATAGCGCGTTAAAAAATAATTTGCTCCAGGCTGTCCACGATCCAGGGAGTGAACTGCCGCATCCTTTCTTTCATTTCCGGATCCCCGGTCACTCCGATCCCGATGCTCCCGGCCGCTTCCGCCATGGAAACATCCAGATAAGAGTCGCCGACCATTACCATCTTTGACGTCTCAATCCTGGTGATTGCCGAGATCCTGTCGAGCATTTCCCGATCCGGCTTCCCCCGTGACACATCCGCCGGTGTGATTACAAAATCCAGGGACTCCCATCGGTCAAACATCCGAATCGAGGTTTTGACACGGTCGCAGGTATCAGAGGTTGCAATCCCATAAGGCACCCTCTTTTCCCGCAGCCTCTCGAATATCCCGGGAAACCCCTCCAGCGGCTTCAACGCTTTCTCCAGATTCAAATCCCGATCCCCCAGATCAAAGACTTCCCGCGCGATATCCCGCGCCTCGGACCAGGAAAGGCCGGCATGTTCGGCCAGAAACCCTGCCGTCACAGCAATTTCTTCTCCTACGGAAGCCGCCGCCAACACACCGACAGGATTCACCCGATATATCTTCGCGGGGTCCGGCTCTGCGCCCATGGCCTTCAGCCATTGACCGGCAAGCTCTTTGCTGCCGGACAGGCGGGAGAAATGTTTTGCTCTCGAAGCTGCAAGCTCTGCCCAGAAGGTTTCGCTGTCAAACAGGAGACCGTCTTTGTCAAAGACAAACAGTTCCGCCTGCAGCGTTTCTCCCAGAACCTGAAACTGCATCATACGATATTCGCACCTCCGGCAATATTCATCGCCTCTCCCGTCACGAATTTGGCCTGGGGGGAGATGAGATATCCTACGACGTCCGCAACGTCTTCCGGATAGCACAGACGTCCGAGGGGCGTCAAATCTATGTATCCCTGGCTTACCTCTTGCGGAGTCATATTGCGAAGCTCTGCCTCCCAGACGACTTCTCTGTCCTGCATGCTCGTCTTTACAAAGCCCGGGCAGACGCAGTTCACGGTAATTTGATACGGCGCCAGCTCAATCGCGGCGGCCTTTGTAAATCCTACCACTGCAAATTTGGACGCAGAGTAGTGAACCAGGAGAGGCGCTGCTTTTACCGCCGCCATCGACGCGGTGTTGACGATCCTGCCGCCCTTCTTTTTCATCAGGGGAATCGCCGCCTGGGTTACCAGAAACATTCCCTTCATATTGACGTTGAAATTGAAATCCCATTCTTCCTCGGTCAGATTTTCCAGCTTCTGCATCGTAGAAACACCCGCATTGTTCATAAGGATATTCAGGCTCCCATACGTTTCCCCGACGTACGACATAACCTTGTGGACCTCTGCCTTTTTGGTCACGTCAAGCGCAATGGCCTCGTGGGTTTGATTGCCGGTCGGATTTGCCAGTAAGCTCACGGTTTCCCGCGCTGATTCCAGATTCAGATCTGTCACGATTACGCTTGCCCCCAGCTCCGAAAACCGGATTGCGATTGCCCTTCCGATTCCTGTTCCGGCGCCTGTGATCAGCGCAAGCTCTCCTGCATTTGGTGTGTACATGGTCGTTTTCCTCTCTTTCTTACTTTGGATAGACGTTCTGCAGCTTTGCAAAGGAGGGCTGCAGCTGTTTATAGATATCGCGGTAGATTTCATAAGATTTGTTGTATATTTCAACAGCGTCGGAATTTGGTTCGTATATTCTTCTGTCTATCAGGAATTTATGGATTTCGTCCCACTCTTTAAACATGCCTGTGCTTTTTCCGGCCAGGAATGCAACGCCCAGAGCAGATCCGGGGTGGGAAGGAAAGGAAATGATCGTATGACCGAGCACATCGGCGGCAATCTGACACCAAAACTTGCTTTTGGCGCCGCCGTTTGTCGCCATGATCTGCTTTGGCTCGTATCCCGCCTTCCGAATCACTTCGATATGATGACGGAAACCGTATATGACAGCCTCTAAAATTGCTCTGAAAATATGAGCCTTTGTATGGGACAGTGTCAAGCCAAACAGAACTCCTCTGGCGGTCGGATCGAAAATCGGTGTTTTTTCACCAAGAAAATAAGGAAGAATGACGAGCCCTTCTGATGCGGGCGGCACTTTTTCGGCCTGGGCATCCAGCTCTTTAAAAACAGATGGAGAATTGCATTCCAGAATATCGTTGGTAAACCATTTCACCAGCGAACCGCTGGCGGCCATGCAGCCATTCAGAAGATATTTTTCCGGAACGATATGATAATCAAAGAAAAGTTCTTTACTTGTGGCAATCTCTTCCACGCAGTACAGGATGTCTCCGGCTCCGCCGAATTTGATCAGAAGATCTCCATTCTGCGTAATTCCGGCTGCCAAGGTCGATGCGACGTGATCCGCACTTCCTGCGATGACAGGGATCCCCCCAGGAAGGCCCAGTTCCGCCTCCAGTTCCGGCAGCGTCGTCCCGACGACGTTCATGGATTCGTTCACCTGGGGAAGCCAGCCTGCATCGATGCCAACCGACACGAGATCTTCTGCAATCCATTCGTTTGTATGGATGTCGTAGGCGCCGCTTTCAACGGCCCAGTTGATTTCAAGAGACGCAGCCCCGGTCAGCTTATAGACGGCAAAGTCATAGGAACCCATAATCTTGTCGATTTTTTCCCATGCTTCCGGCTCGTTTTCCTTCACCCAGAGCAGGCGAGGCAGGATGTGCTGCTGATTTGTGGTTCCGCCTGTACGCAGGAATAGGGTTTCCTGATCGATCATGCTCTTTATTCTCTCGATCTGATCGATGGCTCTGGCGTCATTTTGCTGAATCGTATTTCGGATCGGATCTCCATTCTTATCTAAAAGCACGATTGCAGGAACCATGCCGCTGCAGCCGATCGCAGAAATCTTTTCCGCCTTGTCCGCATTTCTTCCCATGATTTCCGAAACTGCGGCTTTAATATTTTTCCACCAGACGTTCGCGTCTTCTTCCGCCCAATTCGGATAAGGAGACAATAGATCATGATATGCTGTCGCCTCATCAACAATTCCTTCGTTCGATACCAGAACCACCTTTACCGAAGTCGTTCCCACGTCAATTCCCAAGACATATCCTTGCATAACTGTATCCTCTCTCGTATTTTGCATTATCTTTTTACAGTATAAATATATATTTCTCATCGCCTCACGTCAACAAAATATTTCATTTTTCTTCAAATTTATTTCAATAAATGACATTAAAACCATAATAAGATTCATATTATATCATTTTAATTCATATTTCGCTTTCCAGAAAAGGAAAAAGCTTGAAACCGATTTTTCATCGGTCTCAAGCTTTTTCCGTAGATTACAATAAGCCGGTCGATCAATATT
>CAMJRV010000139.1 GCA_946408315.1 uncultured Bacillota bacterium
CCGCATTCTCCCCCGCCTCGATAACGATTCAGTTCGTCTATCAATGCGGGAAATCTTTTCCCGAAAACACAAAGAGGCCAGACCTTTCGAGGACCTATTTCAAGCTGCCCATCGCGGGTCAAGCGCAGCAGACTGTCCCCGCCGACACCGAAGGTCCAGACATCCGCCGCTTTCACTCTGGTCAGCCAGCCGCCCACCGTTGCCCCCTCTTCTCTTATTTTCGCAGCGCCCTCTTCGACGCATGCGATATCTGTGGTGGTTCCTCCCATATCCACAATAATCGCATCGGTTTGGCCCGTTAAAAAAATTCCGCCGATGATGCTCGCCGCGGGTCCGGAAAGGATGGTCTCGATCGGCTTTTCTTTCGCCCTGGACTCATGCATCAGGCTGCCGTCTCCCTTCACAATCATAATGGGAGCCTTGATATCTTTTTTCTCTAAAACGTTCTTGGTTGCCGAGATCAATTCGTCAAGGATCGGAATCAAGCTGGCGTTCAGTATTGCGGTAACTGTTCTTTCATAAAATCCGAGAGATGAGGTCAGCTCATGGGCACAGACGACGGGTATCTGGAGGATTTCTCTGATCTTGTTCTTTATGAATAATTCATGGGATGGGTTCCGGACGCTGGCATATCCTGAGATCGCCACAGCGTCCACCTTACCCCTGAATTTCTCAATGGCATCCAAGACCTCCTTTTCCTCCAGCCCTTGCATTATTCTTCCTTTAATGTCGATTTTTCCACGTAAAAGAACGATTTCATCCGCAGGCAGTTGTCCCTCGGGTCTGCTGCCGATCAAAATCAGACCGGTTTTACATCCGCGACCCTCAACGATAGCGTTCGTTGCCAAAGTCGTGGACAATGATACTAAGGAGACATCGCGAAAATCTGTAAAATTAAGATTTTGCAGGCAATTACGGATTCCAACCGCCAAATCTTCTTTCGTTGTCAGCGCTTTTGCTTTATGCAGGATCATCTTGCTTGAATATTCAATAATTACAGCGTCCGTGTAGGTCCCGCCCGTATCAATTCCCAATATCAGCGACATGATTAACTCCTTTGTTTCGTTCTGCCGATTTGCCAGACACCCGTTAGAGAACCGCCATACTAGCTGAACCCCCCATACCACTTCAGGTATGGGGGGAACTGAGAAGCCAGATTGAGTATGTAGTGGCTTTATTGTTTGAGATACTTTTTGCGGGACTTTCCGTAATCAGTCACTTTACAGTGAACAATCAGCTCGCCTTCCGCATTGAATTCTGTGCTTTCAGCCTCAAAGAATCCAACGCCCAGATAGGAATCGACGTACTCCTCCACCTGCTTTCTGCTGAAAATCCGTTCTCCGTCATATTCTGGCGCCAATGTGCTCATTACGTCATCAACGACGAAATCTTTGTTAAGATCAATAGCATATTTGAGGATCCGTGTCTTTAAAGGTAATTTCATGATCGTTCTCTCCTTTCACTAATTTACATTTCTCAGATTCACAAGATCGGACGGTTTACTGATGACAAGGAGCAGGCCGACTACCGCCAGGACCGCGCCTCCGATTACCATCGTACTGACTGAATAGGGCGCAATTCCCAGTGCCGCGAACAGAAAGCCGAGAGGAATGCTCCAGATGGGGCGGGAGCTGTCGACCGCCAGGGTACGAGAAGGACCGGTCCTGTTGAACGCAAGATAAGCGGCGTTATAGTTGATCGCCCCGAACAGACCCATGATAACTACGAAAAGGAGCAGGATCGGAGTAGTGAGAACCATTTTCAGGATCTCGCCGTAGGACTCAACGTTTCCGGTAACAGCGGACACGATGAGCATTGCTGTCAATCCCAGGATGCCGGAGCCGAAGCAGCGGTAGAATCCGCAGCCCACGTTGGGGTCGATCATGTCGCCGGCATAAGTAGAGGCCTGACCTTCCAGCGTAAAGCCGATAGGAGCCATCAGAGCAAGAATAAAGCCGAGCATGAAGTTACTTCCGCCTTCACTGAATCCCACCCAGCCGGATACGATGACGCCGACTACGGTAATGAGAATACCGATGTAAGCGCGGCCGCTTAAATGTTCTTTCAGAATAAATCTGCTGATAAACGCGGTCAGAATGGGTCCAAGGCTCGTTACCACCGCTACTGTGGTAAGTCCGCAGAAAGGCGTCGCAGCCATCCAGCAGCCCGTTGCGAGAGGGCCCGCAAATCCTGCGGCAAGGAGCATCATCCAGGAAATCTTCAGGTTGACGGTACGCTTATACTCCTGAATTCCCTTTCCCTTTGCAGCATTGTAAATAAAGGTAAAGATTCCGGCAAAGATATCGCACATTGCAATCAGGGTGATGGAGCAGATAATGCTGAGGATAACCTTATCCTGCAAGCTTGAATATACCGTTGTGGTGACTGAGCTGTTGAAGATGTTCTGGAGTATCGCGGAAACCGGAAGTAAAAGAGCGATCTTCATACCGCTTGCCGCCAGTCTGATCTTTTTCTGGCGATAAGCATCATCGGGGGTCAAATGAGCTACTTGATTCATTTTAAATTCCTCCTATACAGATAATTCTTTAGTGATACCTGACAGCAGCGTTGACGAGCGCCTTCCCGGGATCGGCGCATCATCTGTAAAGTCCTGCTTTACACCGCTTTTTTATTCTGCACAGCTCTAATCAGATCTTCCAGGTCATTCGAAGCATGAACTCCGGTTTTATTGATCAGGTCTGTAGCATCCACCGGTTCTGAATTGCCGGGGAGCAGCGCGTTCAGCATCCCGCCCATAAAGATGGTATACTCTCTGCTTCTTTCCTCCGCCAGCTTCATAATCTGCTTACTGTAATCGATTCCCTGTCCGTTATGGGCGCTGATGGCGATGAAGACGGTTCCTTCTTCATCCGCCAGGTCCAAAACCGAAGCGGGTTCCATGTCGACTCCTCCATTGATAACTGTCCCGCCCATCTCGGTAAGCACATTGTCAACCAGCATCAGCCCGTAGCTGTGTCCGTCTGCAGAAACCGCGACGATTTTCTGTCCCTTTAACGCGTCTTTGCATCCCTTTGCCTTCAATTTTGCTACGACCTCATCCTTCATTTCCATGGTCTGTCTTCCCAGCACGCTGGGGCAATAAGGAGTAAAGCTTCCTGTCTCTTCGACGCTCGGATGGAAGAACTCTTCAAATTTACACGGATTGATTCTCTTCAGCATGACGATCATCTGGAGAGGGTCTTCGATATCCACCCCTGCTTCCTTAAAGGAATCGAGAACATTGCGGAAAAACTTCTGACCCTTTTCGATCAAGTGGTCGCGCAGGTCTTCAAGAACGGTGAAATCCATGAGAGGAAGCCATTCATGAGCTTTTTCTTCCAGCCTTGCTCCTGCGGAGGTGATATCCAGCAGTTCCTGGAGCGTCGGCGTTCTCAATCTTTCTGTCACCGACACGGGGTTCAGCGCGGTCATCATCTTATACTTCAGTTCGACAAGGATTTCGATCAGCATTTCCTGCACGCCGGTTCCGTAATTGGCATTGATGTCATGATCCCATTGCTCCACGGTTCCGCCGTTATAATAAGACATGATGGGCTCGTCTTCCTTGCCGAGCATCTTGTGCATCGCCATGGCGAAGGCCATTCTCGGCTGGATTTCTGTCAGGAGTCCGCCGTAGCTGATGGACATCTTGGCGCCGCACAGATCTTCAATGATATAATGCTCAACGAGCATATATCCCACATAAGAGGCCACATCCAGGAAATATCCGGGAATTCCGTCTTCAGGATAGGAATCCGCCGTGATATAGTCTTCTCTCTTTGAAGCGATAATACCGAGAGATCTCACCATGTCGGAGTAGCGCTTTACTTCATCCCGATATCCGGGAAAATCCCAGATCAGCTGGGAAAAGGTCCCTATCCTGGGAGATCCCGCTTTCAGCGCGGCAATGGTGCTTGCCAGATTGTTCGGACTTGACAGGTGCCAGTCCTGCCATACCACCGTCATGGGAGCCGCTTCCGTATGGGCAAGCCAATCCTTTTCATCCTTCATCAGATAGCTCGTCGTCTTGGGAGCGTCTTCCCAATACTCATAGGGCAATCCTACCAGCATGCTGGGGATAGACTGAACGGTACGAAGGTCGAGCCCTGTCCGGTCGGAATAATCGGAAATCGTTTTGATCGCTTCGATCTCTTCTTCCAGCGTCGCGAGACCCATCAATATCTGCCAGACCATCTTTCCCTTGGAACAACAATCTTTTCTGTACTCGAAATAGTTTTTATATCCGAACGTCTGAAGAAATTTGCTTCTTCCCAGTTCAAAGCTATTTCCAATTTCGATACCCTCCTTGACCAGCTCTCTTCCGTCGGGAAAATCCTTTGGAACCAGAGCTGCAAGGTATTCCTTTAATGCGGTATTCATTTCTTTACCTCCATTCGGAAATCTTTTAGATTTATTGGATTGATTCAGGCCGCTTTCTCTAGTCTTGTCACTAACCCCTTCTGATTATTCCGGGAAAGCTCCGCTTGCTTTGCTCAGATGCTTCTTCCCAGTTCTTCAGCCCGTTCCAGAGCATCGGTCTTTTGGATATCTCCTTTGGCATGAACCTCGGGAACGGCTATAATCCCTCTGTTCTCCCATTTCATATAGTCCGCGATTCCTTTATAGATTTCGATAACTCCGTCAAAGATCTGCATCCCTTCGCATTCTCCACACACCAGGAATACGCTCTCCCTGATCTTCAGAGGCCGCTTGCAGGCTTCAACGGCGTAAGCGTAAAATTTATCCACCGCCGCCTTCAGCTGAGCCGTCATGGAAGACCAGTACAGCGGCGTCGCAAACACGATGACGTCGGCGGCCTCCAGCAAGGGCTCCAGTTCGGTAAAACCGTCCCGGAAGGAGCAGGCGGTGCCCTGGCTCCAACAGGTGTCGCAGGCAATACAGCCATTGACCTTCTTAAACGCAGTTTCAAATTTGGAAACGCTATGCCCTTTTTCAAGCGCCCCTTTCATGAACGCATCTGCCAGCATTTCACTGTTGCCGTTTTTCCTGGGACTTCCCGTAAGGATCAATATATTCTTTTTCATGACGCTCACTTGATCCTTCCGAAGATCCTGTCAATACTGTCAAGGGTTATCTCAATATCTTTCATCGTGTGCTGAATGTTGAATCCGTAATGAGCCGGGGAGGTTGCCCCTGCCGTGTCATGGAAGAACAAGCCGTGAGTCAGGCATTCCCGCGTGAATTTGGTATAAGTCTCAGCGTCCATCTGGCCGGCAACCTTTCTGAAATCGTAATCATCTTCAGGATTTTCTACGCCGAAATAAATGGCGAACCTTGCCCCCACTCCTCTGACATGTCCCTTGATCCCATGCTTCCGGAACAGATCGTTCATTCCGCCGTAGAGAGCCTCGGCAATTCCGTCAATGTGGTCGTAAAATTCCGGTTCCTTTGCCATCTTCAGGCATTCTATCGCCGCAAGCACCGGCATCAGCGCTCCTGAATAGGTACCGCTCATGATCGTACTCCCGAGCGGATTCAGCTTCTGCATGAATTTATCCTTGCCAAGGAGGGCGGCGATGGAGAAACCTCCGCCGATGGCCTTTGCCGCGGTGGTGAGATCGGGGGTTACCCCATAATAAAGCTGCGCGCTTCCCGGACGCATCCGCAATCCCGAAATGACTTCGTCGAAGATAAGGACAATCCCTTCCCTGTCGCATATTTTGCGGACCTTTTCAAGATATTCCCTGCTTGAAACCAGACAGCCGCAGTTAAAGCTGATGGGTTCCAGAATGATTGCCGCCACCTGATCCTTGTATTTTTCAACAGCATGCTCCAGAGCGTCGATATCATTAAAGGCAACATTTTTAACGACGTCTTTTGCCGAAGATGCAAATCCGGGGCAGTCCGGAGTGGTTTCAACCTCGCCGTACTCGTCCATGGGCGCGGTCATATTGTGGTTATACCATACCAATTCGTGCATGCCGTGAAAATGCCCGTCAAACCGGATAATGATATCCTTTCCGGTATAAGCCCTCGCCAAACGCACTGCTCCCTGGGTCGCCTCGGAACCGGTGTTGCACAGCCGCACCTTTTCCGCACTGGGGAAAAACTCGCGGAAAAGCTTCGCCAGCTCAACGTGATACTTCGTGTCGAAGTTCATGAAAAAGCCTTTTTCCACCGCCTTGTCTACGGCCGCCTTCAGCCTCGGGTGATTATACCCGTATAACGCGGCGCCTGCACATCCGTGATAGTCTATATACGAATTTCCGTCAACATCGTACAGACGGCAGCCGTCGGCATGATCCAGATACAGAGGCTGTCCCAGGATCTTATGGTACCGCTGTCCTGCGGAAGCTCCTCCTACCAGATACTCTCTGGCCTCGTTATATAAGTTTTCTAACTGACCCATTTCAACATCTCCTCATTTTATCTTCTTTAGAAGATTTCCTCCTCCAGGTACAGTGGGAACATACAAAGAGGAGGAATCTATT
>CAMJRV010000140.1 GCA_946408315.1 uncultured Bacillota bacterium
AACGGCTACCTTTATTTTGGAGTACAGCATTTCTTCGTTCAATTGATTTCCGTACACTTCCCCTATGATCCGGTAGCCGCCGGATTCGTATGTAAGGCTCGCATTTTTCGGCTCGATGATCTTTGTCGCGTCTCTGCAGATCAGCTTGTCATATCTGTTTCGGAGCAGGCTTTCGTCGCAGGTGAACGCCCGCTCAAACCTCAGCGAATCATGCTGAAGCAGCGATACGATCCAGAATGTCCTGTTCTGCCGATCCTTGCAGGCGCTGCCACCGTGCAGGGGATTGAGTTTTAATTCGATTTCGGAGCCTGTGATCTGTTCATTGACATTGCCTCTTTCCTTCAGGACGAGCGTATAGACGGCCGCCCGGTTCGCCAGCCTTCTGTCCGCTTCTTCCTCTGTCAGCCAGGCAGTGCCGACTCCATTGATTACTGTTCCCGGATAAAAGTGAGTCCTGAAATACAGGGAAGAGAGCAGAAAAAACACAGCGATGAGCAGCGCGGTGAAAGCGATGAAATAGTACGGCCTGTGTAGTCTTTTATTTCCTGGCATGCGCACGTTTCCCCTCTCGACTATCAGATTTAATCTCTCACTCGAATTCTATCGTTCGGCGGATAAAATTATGCTTTAATTTTCGTTACCGTTCGCAGCCAAACGCCAGCCCTGCCGGATTGTGGGCTGCAACGAATCTTCATCACGCGTGTGTAATTTTTTGGAAAAGTTGACAAACAGAAAGAAAAGGAATATATTCTTGTTGACTGAGGGAACATCTTTTATGGCCGAGGTAATACCTATGGATATTAAGATCAGGCACCATACCCAGACTCCGATTTATTTGCAAATCGTTAACCAGATCAAAGAGATGATTATCAAAGGCGAAATCACCGATGGTTTCGTATTGCCTTCAGAAAGGGCCATGGCGAAGTACCTGAACGTCCACAGAAATACCGTCATCAAAGCTTATATGGAGCTGAAGGCGGAGGAATTTCTCGAGTCTTCTCAGGGAAAAGGCTACCGGGTATCCTATCAGAGCGACGCAGTGGAAAGTCCCGGTCGAAAAACCGTGATCGCATGGCAAAGCCTGATCAAGGAAGAATACCTGGACCTGAAGATCACCTTTGACGATCTCTTCACGAAATCCTATTCTTCCAATAATATCTCCTTTGCAGGAGGCATCGCCTCGACAGAGGAATATGGCAAAGAGGACCTTGCCCTGATCCTGAACGATATCATCGTATCCGACAATGCAGAAGCCTACTCCTATACCCCCTATCAGGGAAATCAGCACCTCCGTCAGAATATCGCCAACTTAATGCTGTCCAAGGGAATTAAAGCGAAGCCGGGAGAGATCCAGATCCTTCAGGAAACGAACCAGGCGCTGGATTACCTGGCCGCACTCCTCATCAAACCCGGCGACGTGGTGATTACCGAAGAACCCGTATCTCCCGACGTTTACAGGACCTTCGCTCTGGCAGGCGGGAAAGTCGTTACCGTGCCTATGGACGAGGAAGGAATCATCTGCGACAGTCTCGAATCACTGATCTTGAAATACAAGCCGAAATTTATCTATGTCAATCCGGACTTTCAGAACCCGACCGGAACCGTTATGAGTCTGAACAGGAGAAAAGCCCTCCTGAGCTTATCCTGCAAGTATAAATTACCGGTCATTGAAGAGGACGCTTCTTCGGAAATCCGGTTTGAAGGCGTTCGGATCCCATCCCTCAAAGCCCTGGACAAGGGAAACAACGTCATCTTCATCTATTCCTTTGCCCTCACCTTTGCGCCTGGAATCAGAATGGCCTTCGTGCTCGCCGACAAAACCCTGATCAAAAGCCTGAGCTATATCGTTTCCATCCGTCTGATCAGTCTCGACAGCATCTCTCAAAAGCTGCTCAGCAGCTATATCGAAAAAGGAATTTATCAGCGAAATCTCAGAAATATCTGTGCGGACTATAAGGAAAAACGCGATCTGATGTGTGCCTGCCTCGACGAGGCGCAGGATTTGGGATTGGAATTTCAAAGACCTGCCGGGGGCGTTTATCTCTGGTGCAAGTTGGCTCCCGACATGGATTTTCACCGGATGTATCTAAAAGCAACGGAAAAGGGCGTCTCCTTCATACCGGGCAACGTGTTCTACTTGAAGGGTTCCAAAGGAGACAGCTATATCCGGCTGAATTTCTCCTACCCCAGCAAGCTGCAGATCGAAAAGGGAATTAAAATTCTCACCGATGCCATCCGGGAGAGCAAGTGCTGCACTTCCCAGCTGGATATAGAACAAATAGATGTAGAATAGACGGATATAAAGAAAACCCCGGTATGCCCCCGTAGAAACCGTAACTCTGATTACCACTTTTATGCGAAGCATATAAAAGTGGCGGTTTCCAAGGGGATACACCCGGTTTGGCGTACTGGCACATATCTGTTTGGAGTACTGGCACACGAAGAAATTCGTTTGCTGGTACTTTATTTTTTTTGCAGCTGTATTATTTTATAGTTAGAAGAATGCTTTAGATTAAAAGGAGAAAAGAGATGGCTGTAAATCTAAAAGGAAGAAGCTTCCTGACCCTGATGGATTTTACTCCCGGTGAAATTCGGTACCTGCTTGATCTGGCTCACGATTTGAAAGCGAAAAAGAGATTGGGAGACCAGACCGAAATGCTGAAAGGCAAAAATATTGTACTGCTGTTTGATAAGACCTCTACCAGGACGAGATGCGCCTTTGAGGTGGCTTGTCTGGACGAAGGAGGCCATGTTACATTTCTGGACCCAGGAAGCTCCCAGATGGGTAAAAAAGAGTCTCTGGAGGATACCGCAAAGGTTCTGGGGAGATTCTTTGACGGAATTGAATACAGAGGATATGAGCAGAAAGTGGTCGAGGACCTGGCACGGCACTCCGGCGTGCCCGTGTGGAACGGTCTGACCGATGTGGATCATCCGACCCAGATCCTTGCCGACATGATGACGATGGAGGAGCACATGAAAAAGCCTTTGAACCATTCAAAGGTAGTCTTCTGCGGAGATATCAGAAATAATATGTCTTACGCCTGGATGTACGGCTGTGCCAAGATGGGAATCCACTTTGTCGCATATGGACCGTCCGAGCTTGAGGTGGATCAGGAAATTGTGGAAAAGGCGAGAGCGGAAGCGGAGCAGACCGGCGGGAAAATCGAGATTGCAAGCACGCCGGACTGTCTGAAGGGTGCCGACGTGATCTATACCGACGTTTGGGCGTCCATGGGAGAGGAGGCTCAGATCCCGGAAAAGGTCAGACTCATGACCCCTTACAAGGTTACGATG
This sequence comes from uncultured Bacillota bacterium, assembly GCA_946408315.1. Lineage (GTDB taxonomy): Bacteria > Bacillota > Clostridia > Peptostreptococcales > Anaerovoracaceae > Anoxybacterium. The sequence continues at coordinate 3,298 of CAMJRV010000140.1, forward strand.
GACCTGATCAGGGCGGCGGAAAACCCCGATGTGCTGTTCATGCACTGTCTGCCGGCGTTTCATGATTTTGAAACAAAGATGGCGAAGGAGTGGAAGGAAAAGGGATACGATATCAGGGAGGTTGAGGACGAAGCTTTCAGAAGCAAGCATTCCGTTGTTTTCGATGAAGCTGAAAACAGAATGCATACGATCAAGGCGATCATAGTGGCGACGATTGCATAATTTCAACTGATGGTCATTACTTTCATTAGAGAAAGGAGTATGTTACACAGTGAAAAATATAAGCATTTATTCGGAAATTGGAAAGCTGAACAGCGTCCTCTTACATAGATTGGGACGCGAAATCGAGGGACTGGTCCCCGATAATTTTGAACGACTGCTGTTTGATGAGATCCCCTATCTCAAGGTGGCTCAGAGTGAACATGATCGCTTTGCCGAAATTTTGCGGCAAAACGGCGTCGAGGTCCTGTATTTTGCCGATGAGGTGGTAAAGGCTCTCGGGACGATGGAGGCCAGAAAGGAGTTTGTCGGGGAATTCCTGCGGGACAGCGATATCTTTTCCCCTCATGCCGTCGAGGCGATGGAGGAATATCTCCTGCAGATGACGGAGGCCGAAATGGTGGAAACGATCATCGCAGGCATTAAAAAAGAAGACCTGCATATCCGGAAGTCAAATTCTCTGGCGGATTTTATCAACGAAGAATACCCTTACTATACGGACCCCATGCCGAATCTGTATTTTACGAGAGATCCGGGAGCCTGTGTGGGAAATGGGGTCAGCATCCACTGCATGAGAACGAAGGCGAGAAAGAGAGAAGCTCTCATGCTGAAATACATCCACCTGTATAACAAGGAATTTATGCCGGAGGGTACGGACAAATGGTACGACTATGAGGGCCCCAATCCCATCGAGGGAGGGGATATCCTGGTGCTTTCCCCACAGATCGTCGCGATCGGACTGAGCCAGCGGACTTCCGCGGACGCCATTGAAGTCTTTGCCGAAAGACTGCTGAATCACTCCAACAGCTTCCGCAAAATCCTTGTCTTTGAAATCCCGAAGCGCCGCGCCTTCATGCATCTGGACACCGTATTCACCATGGTGGATTACGATAAATTTACGATTCACCCGGAAATCGAAGGCCCGCTGCACATCTATGAGGTTACCCTGGATCGGGATAAGACGCCTGTCTTTAAGAGCAGTAAGAATGAATTGGAGACGATCCTGAAGAGGGAACTGAAGCTGCCTGCGGTCCAAATGATACGCTGCGGAGGATCGGACCGGATTGCCGCTCAGAGAGAGCAGTGGAGCGACGCCTCCAATACGCTGGCCATCGCGCCGGGCGTCGTCATCACATACGACAGAAACCATGTGACGAATGAGCTGCTGGATCGGTGCGGAGTGAAGGTGATGACCATTCCGAGTTCGGAGCTTTCCCGAGGCAGAGGCGGCCCCCGGTGTATGAGCATGCCGATCAACAGAGATTGAGCAAGGAATAGGATAAGGATAAGAAAAAGAGGAGTATCGAGATGTGTAAAGGAAAGATCGTGATTGCCCTGGGAGGGAATGCCCTCCAGGCCTTCGGCACGCCTCCTACCGCGGAAGCTCAGTTGGAGGTCGTAAGAAAAACCTGTGACTATATCGGCGAGATCGTTGCCAGCGATTATGAGATTGCCCTCGTTCATGGAAACGGGCCTCAGGTCGGAAGAATCGTACTGGCGCTGGAGACTGCCAAAGATGTGACTCCCCCGATGCCCTTCGACGTATGCGGTGCGATGAGCCAGGGCTATATCGGATATCATCTGCAGCAGGCGATGCATGAAGCGCTGATCAAAATCCATAAAGGCCATATTCCGGTGATCACCATCCTGACTCAGATGGTCGTAGATCCGGATGACCAGGCCTTCCAGAACCCCACGAAACCGATCGGTCCTTTCTATACGGAGGAAGAGGCCAAGGCGATCGCTGCGGAAAAGCATTTTGTGATGAAGGAGGACGCGGGCCGCGGTTGGCGCCGTGTGGTCGCGTCGCCTCTGCCGCGCCATATCGTGGAGATCGACTCTATTAAGAGACTGTGGGATTCCACCATCGTCGTTTTCGCAGGGGGCGGCGGCATTCCCGTCGTCGAGCATGAAGACGGCTCTTTCGAAGGCGTTGCGGCGGTGATCGACAAGGACTATGCCGCGGAGCTTCTGGCAGAGCAGGTTGGCGTCGATACACTGCTGATCCTCACGGAGGTGGAAAAGGTTGCGATCAATTTCAACAAACCGGAGCAGCAGAATTTGGACCACATGACCGTAGAAGAAGCGGAACGCTACATTGCGGAAGGCCATTTTGCTCCCGGGAGCATGTTCCCCAAGGTGCAGGCTGCCGTGAAATTCGCAAAATCGGGAGAGGGGAGAAGAGCTATCATCACCTCCCTTTTCAAAGCGGTTGATGCGCTGGACGGGAAGACCGGAACTCATATAACAGCCTAAAATTAAGCCATATAGAACTCCCTAAAATGAAAAAACTGGACTCAGTCGACTGAGTCCAGTTTTTTCATGATGAATACTTTTATGATTGCCGCCGTTGGGACGGCCAGTATCATTCCGAGAATGCCCCCGTAATGCCCTCCCACGGTGACGGAGACCAAGACGAACAGCGGGTGAAGGCCTATGCTCGAGCCGACTACCCTCGGATAAATGACGTTGGCGTCGATCTGCTGAATGATGACCAGTACCAGGATCGCGAAAAGCGCTTCGCTGAGACCTCCTGTCAGAAGCCCGACCAGTGCGGCGGGGACGGTGCTGATCACCGGTCCGAAATAGGGGATAATATTGCAAAGACCGGCAAAGCAGCCGATAAATATGGCGTAGTCAAGACCGATGAGGGAAAGTCCGATAGAGGACAGCACGGCGATAATCAGGGCATCCAGAAGTTGGCCTCTCAAAAATTGGGATACGACCTGATTGATGTCCGAAAGGGTCTCAGTCACGACGGCATTAGCTTTCATAGGGAGCGTCAGATGCAGCGCTTTCCTCCAGAGCCGCAGGAAGAAATCCTTGTCTTTCAGGAGGTAGATGCTGACGACGATTCCAAGCACCATGTTCAGGAGGCCGCCTCCCGCATTGGCGATAATATTGATGATGGACGCTGTGCTGAAATTGT
>CAMJRV010000141.1 GCA_946408315.1 uncultured Bacillota bacterium
AGCATATCTGAAAAAGCAGGGCAGGTTCCACCACATGTTTGAAGAAGGAAACGAATGGATGATCCAAGAGGTCCAGAAATTTGTCGACGATAAATGGGAATCTCTTCTGGCAAAATGCAGATAGGAGACATATTCTGATTCTGAGGTGATCTTAGATATGAATTGTGAACCTGTTGAAGTTTGTAAAATCGTGATCGAAAAAACCCTGGACTTCCTGGATGTTCCGATGGTTCGTTACCGGATCGAATATCCGAGGTTCTGGCAGCCCCAATATCAGGAGGGGCTGGATGAAATCAACGAATACTACCGGGCGCGGGCAAAGGAGCTGCAGCGAAAATATGAGACAGAACTGTTTCAGGAAGCGGTCGGCCAGTATGATGACAGCAAAAAAAACGGATATCCGTTTCACATGTATGAAGCGATTTCCACCTATGAAATTACCTATAACGGGAATTGCCTGCTGAGCTTGTTTTCCGACGAGTACGTATATTCCGGAGGAGCTCACGGGAATACCGTCAGGACGTCCGAAACCTGGGATATCAGAGACGGGAGCATGATCGACCTGTTTCAGTTTTCTTCCGATCCCGCCGCGTTTCAGGCGAGGATTCTGGAAAACATAAAAGCGCAGATCGCCCAGCAGGCAGAGGGCGGTGAAAGTACGTTCTTCGACAATTATGCTCAGTTGGTCGTCGAGAACTTTAATCCGAAGAGCTTTTACGTGACTCCCCAGGGAATCGTCATTTACTATCAGCAATATGATATTGCGCCCTATTCCAGCGGAATTCCCCAATTTCTGATCCCGATGAGATAAGCGGAGAAAATAGGTTTGACATGGGGTATGCCAAATGCTACTATAAACATAAGAGGTGCTACCGGTAAACGGTTAGCCCGAAGTTAGTTTAAATAAACCGCGTGTTTTTCAGGCAAGGCGGTTTATTTCTTTTTTGTGACATAAATTTCTAGTTGATAGAGGGTCCTTTCGGCCATTCTATTTTTTAATTGGAAGAGAGAAACTTCAGTCCGGCGATGCCGGTAATGATCAGCGCGATGCAGACCAGACGGGCCGCGTCCATCGGCTCTTTAAATAGAATAATACCGAAAATCGCGGTGCCGATGGTGCCGATGCCGGTCCATATCGCATAGGCCGTTCCCAGGGGAAGATTCTTTAACGCCAGCGATAGAAAATAAAAGCTGGCGATCATCCCAAGGACCGTCAACACGCTCGGGACCAGTCGTGTAAACCCGTGGGAATACTTCAGCCCCAGCGCCCAAAACACCTCGAAGCCGCCTGCCGTCAATAAAAGAAGCCATTGCATAATCCTGTACCTCCTTGTACACATAGCCGTTTTACCGCATAAGAGGAGGCTGCGCCGCCTCCGACCACATAAAAAAAAGCCTGGGAAGATATTGAAACATATCTCCCAGGCTTTTATCCTTCCGTGTATACAGTGAAACTGTACGTTTTATCTCGGACCAGTCCAGCCGCGAAAGACGGCTGCGGAACCCTATAAAACCAAATTATTTACTTAACTATTTAATCCTATCAAAATTCTCCGGAACTGTCAAACGATTCTTTCCAGCCCCGTTTTATCGTAGCTCCCGGTTTTCTCTTTCTGAACCAGGGCCTGCTGAACCAATTCGTATTTGCTTTTCGTGATCGGGAAAAGCAGAAGCATTGCCGCGCCGATGAACAGCAGGATGCTGGGGATCACCGTCTGTAAGGTCGAGATTGCACCGAGGGCCTGTTCTGTCTGGGTCTCTGCCGCTGCATTGAAGCCGTTGAGCTGGAGGAACCAGCCCATTAAGAACACGGCGATGGCCGATCCGACCTGCTGTGTTATGGATTGCAGTGAGATCAGGGCTCCTTCATATCTCTTTCCGGTATTGAGCTCGACCACCTCCGCAACATCATAAAGCGTCGCCGAGATGAGCTGCCAGTAGCTTGCGTTTGAAATTACGTAAGCGACGGAAAGGGCGATCAGCATATAGTAGCTGTCTACTCCGATCACCCGTAAGAGAAGGATCAACACACCCGACACGCAGAAGAGGAGAATAAAAGCCTTCCGCTTATCCAGCTTCTGAGCGATGAGATTGATGACCGGCGCCATGGGTATGGCGATGATGAACATGATTGCCATGATGGTCGGGACGTAAACATCGGCGGACATATTCAGCTTGTAGATGATAAAGAACGCCAGGTTGCTTGCAAAGATAGAATTGACGATGATAAAGCATATGATCGCAAAGATCAGATATTTTGTCGGCTTTGCCTTTAGAACCTCGAAATAGTCTTTCAGGAGATTCGGCTTGCCGACCTCCTGAGAACGGTCGATGATTAGTTCTCTCCCCTTTGTTACGGCGACCATGCTCCCGATGGCAATGGCGGAGGCCCCTGCGAAGATCGCTGCGGTAAGGGTCCAGGATGTGGCTTCACTCCGGCCGAATACGACGAAGGCGCCTATGAGCATCAAGGGGAAAACAGAGCCGCAGAAATTTCCGATTTGTGTACTGACCGCCGCATAGGCCCGGATGCTGGTCCGTTCCGCATAATCGCTGGTGATCTCTGCGCCCAATGCCGTGTAGGGGACGAAGAAGGAGCAGTAGGCGATCCAAAATACGATGGCGGAACAGCCATAATACAGGATTGCCGAAGTTCCGGAAAGGCCCGGAGAGGAATAAAGGGCGACAAAAGAAACAAACATGAAAGGAATGGCTACCTTAACGAAGGGCCTTCTCCTTCCCGTTTTGGATTTGCTGTTATCGGAAAAGTAACCGATAAAAAGTGTGGCGACCGCGCTGGCAAAAAGTGCCGCGGACGATATGGTGCCTGCCGTGCCCGCATCAAGCTTGGCAACCGTTGTGAGATAGAGCATTAAATAAACGACCATGATGGCGTATACGAGGGCATCGCCGGTTGACGCAATGCCGTATCCGAACTTTACCCCTAAGGTGACAGGTTTTCGTTCAAGCGTTTGCTGCTTACTCATTTCTTTTCTCCTTTAAAATCATTAGAAATCATTTGCCTCTTTCTTTTGGGAAAATAAGATTAGAGATTTCCGTAGGACTGCACACCCTTATGATAGCAAAATAGACGGAATATTTAAATTACTCGGAAAAGTAATAAATTGAGTAAATTTGCAGTATGAAATAACAGTTTTTCGGTAATCCGTAACGGTTTTCTTCCCATGGCATACTGTCTTAATTCCTTCAAGATAACAGGGATTGATTATTGAACGGAAGGGGAGGGAGCGGTATATTTAAACTAGTTTTCCGGCTATGGGACTGCACAAGTTTTCAGTAGCCAAAACAGACAGAAAGTGAAAAGGTATCGATATGAAAGCAGATATTATATTAAAGAGCAATGCCCTCTTTACCGGCCTGGAAGACCGGCCGTTTCAGGGCTCTGTGGCGATTGCCGGGAAGAGCGTTATTTACGTCGGGAGAGAAGACGTTCCGGCAAGCTGGGTTAATGAGGAAACAAAGATTTTTGATCTGGGAAACAGGCTGATCGTTCCGGGCCTTTCCGACACTCACATTCATTATCTTCTTTCCGCAACCATATTGAGCGATTACTGCTGCAATCTCGTAGATTCCCAGTCGGAAGAAGAATGTGTGGAGCTGATGAGGGACTTTCGGGAGAAGAACCCCAAGCTTGACAAGCTCATTGGTTTTGGGTGGTTTCCGATCAACTGGACCGAGAGCGCGGTACCCCATGCGCTGCCTACCAGGAAGAGTCTTGACGCGGCGTTTCCTGACATTCCCGTATATCTTCTGATGGCGGATTGCCACACCTTCTGGTGCAATACGAAAGCCCTGAAGATCTGCAATATCCATAAGGACATAGAGTATTCCTTCGGATATCTGGGACTGGATGAGAGTGGAGAGCCTAACGGCATTCTTTCCGAGCTGGAGCTCATGGCCCCCTGCTTTAATCAGTTTTATGATTTCCCGGATGAGATCTCCGAAGCGATGCAGCAGAACCTCTTAAACGAGCTTGCGAGGCTGGGGCTGACGTCGTTTACGGACGTGGCGGAATGCACCGTGCTCAGCGGGGATTCCCAGGATCTGAAGAAAATCAAGTCGATGGAAGCAAAGGGGAAGCTGACGGCCAGGGCCAATGTCTATCCGAGCCTTGGAATTACCGGAGACCTGTCCCTTCAGAAAGCGATGCGCCGGAACTACAGCAGCGATATGGTCAAAATCCCGGGGCTGAAACAGTTTTTCGACGGGGTCACATCCACATATACCGCGTCTCTCATAGAACCGTATCAGGATAAGCCTGAAACGGAGGGACAGATGAACTACGATGAAATGATCTTCGATCATTGTATCGTCGAAGCAAATCAGGCAGGCTTCGGTATCAAAATTCACTGCATCGGGGATTATGCGGTCAGAAAAGGACTGGATATCTTTGAGCATTCCAAGAACGTCAATGCAAATTACAAGGAGTGCCGAAACTCCATAGAGCATATCGAAAGTCTTCATTACAGCGACATTCCGAGATTTCGCCAGCTTAACGTTACCGCTTCCGTTCAGCCTGTCCATCTGCCCCTGGACGGCAATGAAAAAACCGAACGAATCGGTATGGAACGGTGTCGATTTGAATGGCCGTTCCGCTCCATGATCGATATGGGCGCAAATCTTGCCTTCGGAACAGATTCTCCCGTGAGCGGCCTGAATCCGTATGAGAATATCTATGTGGCGGTTACGAGAAAGGACTTGGAGGGAGAAGAAACAGGGGTCAATCCGCAGGAAAAAATAACGGTAGCAGAAGCGCTGAAGGCGTATACGTACGGAAGCGCCTATTCCCATAACAGGGAAGACGAGCTGGGAACCCTTGCAGTGGGCAAGCTTGCAGACATAACGGTGATCGACAGGAATCTGTTTGACATCCCCGTTGAGGAAATTAAGGATTGCAAGGCGAGTCTTACCATTGTAAACGGAAAGATCGTTTATACGGATATTTAAACACGATCTTGCAGCAGGGGCCTTTCAATATGAGCTTTAAATCTGACCGATTTCGGAACAAAGCTTGAAAAGCTGACCCTTACTGTTCACATTCAGCTTTTTATAGATGTTGGACACATGCTTTTGAACGGTGAAATGGCTTACGTGCAAATAATCGGCCATTTCATCGTTGGAATAACGTTCCAGCATGAGCTGAAGGATTTCTATCTCTCTTGCCGTCAGATTGTACTCCGCGTAAAGCCGGATATCGGAGTCCGGCTTTTTTCTTTTATTTGCGCTGTAGTCCTGATAGAGCCGCAGCGCCAGATGATCCTTGATCAGCCTCAGCAAAAAGAGGTCGCGATCGCTGAAGTCAGGGCCCTGCTTTCCGCGGAACAACGTAGCGACGCCGAGGAAGGTTTCCGGGGTGGAAAGGCAAATCTGTACCGAATAATACATGTCGTTGGGCTCGATCAGCTCCTTGAAATAGGGGCTTTGATTCCGCACCTCATCGATAAAATAGTCGCTTTCTCTGTACACCTCTGTTACGGAATTGACGAACACGCTGTTCATATAGTCAAATTTATCGTAAGCCAGATAACTTTCCAGAAGCTGCTCGCTCATGCAATACCCGACGGGCCGGTCCATAAAATGATCTTCGCCGGCGGCCGCAAGATAGAAAGAGGCTTTACTGCACTGCACGAGGTTAGGAATCAAATCGAGGAACGTTTTCCGCATTTCCTGATTGTCGTCAATGCTGTAAATATTATATAGTATTCTGCTGATCAGCACAGCTTCTCTTGCTCGTATTTCCATATCTGAATTATACCGGTTTCCCTGATGATGTCAAATAAAAACTTGTTTACATTGTGTTTTCACTATGCTATGATAAGAGAAATTATATCAAATGCAGGAGAATGTCATGAGAAAGCCGATCTTTGCAGTTGAATACGCTTACGTTAGCTTTGCTTCCTATTATTACTACGGAAGTAAGGCTTGTTTGAGTTTCACAGCAAAAGACGCGCGTGCTGTTCTTAATTAAAAGGAAGCATACGAAGAAAAGGAATCGTCTCCGCAGTGGAATTCACTGCGGAGTTTTTTGTTGCATCGGTAAGAATATTTCTTGTACGAAAAGGGATAGAGGAGGAATGAAACATGATCGTCGTATTGAAGGATAACCCAAATCAAAAACAGTTGGAAAATCTGATCCAGTGGCTGAAGAGCCTGAACCTTGAAATCAATTATTCCCAGGGAAAGAACACCACGATTCTGGGATTGATCGGAGATACGTCCGTTGTGGACATCGATCTGATCTCCGCGCTGGATATCGTGGAGACGGTAAAACGGATTTCGGAGCCGTATAAAAATGCCAACCGGAAATTTCACCCCCAGGACACGATAGTTGAGGTAGGGGAAGTCAAGATCGGAGGCGGAAACTTCCAGCTCATCGCCGGTCCCTGTTCGGTGGAATCCATGGAACAGATCGTATC
>CAMJRV010000142.1 GCA_946408315.1 uncultured Bacillota bacterium
GAGGCAGAAGCAGACCAAGCACCGGGATTCCCAGATTGGCAGGACTTGTCACCGCGTAGATGCGTTTGGGTGCGAGCATCCATACCGGCAGGAATGCGTCCCCTACCAGCTGGGTGTGATTGCCGTAAAGAAAGCAGCCTGTCTTTCGGCTATGGCGCAGAACCGAGCGATTTTCAATTCTCGCACGCAGAACCAAACGACAGTATAGAAAGGAAAAAAGTGCAACGAGCAGGTAAAGACACCGGGAGATCACGCGGTAAAACGGGTTGCCATGAACCCAGGCGTAATTCTCCGGCAGCCGGTAAGCCTGGTTTTTGCTCTCCACAAAATCATCCGTATAGGATTTGAAGTATCTTATTTCCTCCCGCTCACGATGCTTCATCACGCATTCTCCCTTAATAATAGCTTTTCCACCGAAAATAATTACAGTAATTTCTCTCTTACTGTTTTTATATATTCTTCTGCCTTCATCCGGTTCTCATTCATATTATTGCACTTGTTGCCAATTTCCCGACCGGCTTTTACAAGTCAGGAAAATCGCCGATAAACAAAAATAAGGTTGTATCGGCAATTATCTGCTGATACAACCTTACTTTTTTAATGAAACTGTTTAACCTTTTTATGCAAACTTCTTAGCAAGCTTCAGATGAATTATAAATCCGCAACCATATCATACCAGACTGCGCCGCCGTGGGTTGATTTTGAAACGCCGCAATTTACATATCCGAAGCCTTCATAATATTTAATCAGATACTCCTTGCAGGTTAAAATCATCTTTTCCCGACCGGCTTGTCTCGCCGCATCCATCAGATGATTCATCAGCCTTGCCGCAATGCCGCTCTTTCGGTATCTTGGGTCCACCAGCAATCCAAAGATTGCCTGACTCCTGCCCTTCGGGTTATGTCCGCCTTCCGGTTCAAAGAGCTCATCACTGATCACAAGGCTGTCGGTAACGCATCCGTTAACAATCCCGATAATCTCACCATCTTCTACTGCCACATAAAAGCTGTCCGGAAATGTGGCAATTCGATACTCGAAAGACTCTCTTGTAGCCGCTTCCGCCTCTGGGAAGCATATGCTTTCCAATTTCGTAATATCATCAAGATCATTTGGTTCAACTCTTCTGATAATCATAAAAAATACCTCTTTCCCCGGCGATCTGACCGCTTCCTCGCAGCAACGCCGTAACTCAATGTTATGCGTTCATTATATCATAATGCCATATGGATTTCCAAGTCAGTGAAGATTCCTATGCAAGGGGGCGGGATTATTTGTTATAATAATCTGCGAAGGGGTGAAAATTATGTTTGTTTACAGGTCGAGAAAGAAAGCGGAGCAGCGGATCCGCGATGCGTTTGGAAAAGCGCCATCCCGTGAGCGGGAAGATTTGGAGTATCTGACTTCCTATCATATGTATGCGTCAGACATCCATTCAGATAAAGTCATCCTCGATGAGATTACATGGAACGACCTCAACATGGACGATGTGTTTCAACGAATCAACGCGTGCTCCTGCTCGATTGGTGAGGAATACTTATATCACATGCTCCATGAATTGAAGACCAATTCGTCCGAGCTGGAGAAACGGGAACATCTTCAGAACTGGATGGAAGATCATCCGGAAGAACGGGTGCAATTGCAAAAAATTCTGCTTGGCATTGGCAGAAAAAAATACAATGGATTAAGTTTCTTTTTATTTCATGCTTTCGCAAAGAAGCTCAAAAATGCGTGGCTGTACATTGTCCTGGCCCTCCTCCCCGTCGCCGGCATACTCCTTATGCCCTTTGGAGTAAAAGCAGGCTTTCTCCTCCTTCTTTGCGCCGCGACTGTGAATATTTTCGTATACTCACGCAAGCGCATGATGCTGGAAGGCGAACTGGAAACCATGCAGTATTTCTCAGCCCTTCTATATGGCGCAAAGTCCATCGAACGGAAATTGGGCGGTCAAATAAAGACTCTGGGTTTTGATCTGGCGGCAGCGTTAAAGCCTTTCCGCAAGATAGGAGGGCTCATACCGGGCGGAGCGCAGCAAATAACCTCCGATTTGGAGTCCTTCACGATATTCTTCAAGACTGTTTTTCTGGTTGATTTGATCCGTTTTAACCGCACCGTCAGCTATCTTATCCGGTATACCGATGAATTGAACCAATTATATCAAATCATCGGTGAATTGGATACAGGGGTTTGTATCGCATCTTACAGGCGTACGCTGGAACACTACTGTATTCCAAAGTTTCACGAGGATAACACCGTCCGGTTTTCCGAGGCATACCACCCATTGCTGAAGGAGCCCGTTGCAAACAGCGGCTATCTCGGCAACGACAGCATTATCACCGGCTCCAACGCTTCCGGAAAATCAACCTTTATCAAAACCATTGCAATTAACAATGTTCTCGCTCAGACGATCAACACCTGCTGTGCAAAGCAATACGAATTGAGCTTCTCCTATGTCGCGTCTTCCATGGCGCTAAAGGACGATATTCTGTCGGGTGACAGTTATTTCGTTACGGAAATCAAATCCCTCAAGCGCATCATCCAATATTGTAAGGAGCGGCGCTGCATCTGCTTTATCGATGAAATTCTCCGCGGAACCAATACGCCGGAGCGAATTGCGGCTTCCACAGCTGTATTAAAATTTCTCCATGAAACAGACAGCCTGTGTCTTGTAGCATCCCACGATATTGAACTGACTAAAATTCTTGCGGATCTTTATGACAACTATCATTTCAGCGAGAAATTTGAAAATGATGCCATAGAATTTGATTATCTTCTGAAATCGGGTGCGTCACACAGTACAAATGCCATCCGTCTGCTGCAGTATATGGGGTTTGATCGGCGTGTCGTCGAAGAAGCGCTGGCGATCATTTCTAAAGCCACATGAGAGAAAGAGGCGGGCAATTCCCTCCTCTTTTTTAAACCTTTGGACTTTTACCGGATTGTTGGGTTCTGTCTTTCTTCAAGTGATATCCTAATATCATCAGACTATCACCCAAGCATGTATTTTCTATCGCCACATCATTTGGGACTCTTACTTCTACCGGCGAAAAATTCCATATGCCTTTTATTCCAAAGCTTATCACCTTATGAATAATTTCAATGGCTTCAATATTTGGGACTGCGATAACCGCAATGTCAATATTCTGATGCTTCACGAATTGTGACAAACAATTTAAATGTTCAACTTTAAACGCTTCAATCTTTTCGCCAATAACATCGGCATCGGTATCAAATATCCCGATAACCTGAAAGCCTTCTTCCTCAAAACTTTTATTGAACATTAAAGCCCGGCCTAAACTTCCCGCTCCAATGATGACCATATTGTATGTTTTCCCAAGGCCGAGGAAATTCGCTATTTTATTCTTTAAAATGCCCACTTCATACCCACTGTGCAATCCATCTCCGCCAAAATGTGCAAAATCCTTCCGGATTTGTGAGGGGGTGATCCCCATCTGTTCACTTAAATCTTTTGAGGAAACAGAATATACACCTCTCTTTTGTAAAGAGATGAGATGTCGGTAATACCGTGGAAAACGCCTTATCGTAGTATTTGAACTCCTACTTTTACAGTTCAAAATCATCCCTCCTAATCAATATTGCTGTTTTGATTTTTTGGTATTATTCTTTTAAATTCTTTACAGTTATTTGCTCAACGGCCAAATGTTTTCTGATCCTTGTGTTTTCGATAATGAGATCAGCCATATCATTAGGATCAATAAATTTGTCTATATCCTCGGGCGCGGAGCCTTTCCATAATTCTGTCGCCATATTTCCCATATAAATTCCGATTGTGCGGACAGAGGTGTTTTCCAGTTCTAGCGCCAACGACTCGGTGAATCCCGAAACGCCAAATTTACTGGCGCAGTATACGGACTCTGTAACGACAGGCCGCTTGCCGGATTTGGAAATGATATTGATAATATAGCCTTGATTTTTTTGTTTCATTGAACCTAAGACTTCCTGGGTGCAAAAAATCGTTCCTTTTAAGTTAATGTCTATCATTTCATCGACAGATTGTTCCGCTATGTTCTCGGCCAGGTCAAAATAACCTACTCCTGCATTGTTTACAAGAATATCTATATCTCCCACTTCAGCGTAAATCAAACGAAATACATCCTTTACCTGCTGCTTAACGGAAATATCAACGGGATAAACATAATTCTCATTCCTTAAAGATTCGGCGACCTTTAAAAGCTTTTCCTGTGACCGCCCCAGCAGAACCACCCTGTCTCCCGCTTCCGAATACTTTCTGGCAAGGGAGGCACCCAAACCACTTCCGGCGCCTGTAATAACAACAATCTTACTTTTCATGACAAACCTCCTTTAACACTTAGCACCACACCTTACCACTAATTCTCTTAAGGCATATGTTATTTTAAATGCAAAATCCATACCCAAAACTTCCATAAGGATATGACTTCATGTCATATAGCCGGGAAACCCTTAATAATGCTGAAGTATTAAAAAAACACTTATCATTTGTTTGGCAATGATAAGTGCTCTGTAAATATCCCATTGGTGCAATAACGCACGACGAATTGTTATTTTATATTCAAAAGGTTGGCAATTCGAGGAGTTTCGCCATCGTGCAGATTTGCACAATTTGTTCCAAAATGCACAACGTGATACGACCCTTGCCGTAGTTTTATTTCCTTACAATGATCATCACGATGGCCCCTGCAAGGGAAATGCCTGCCATCAGTAAAATCCCACTGGTAAGATGGAAATGATCCATCATAAACCCGAGCGTTCCTCCTGCAAAAGAAGCGCCTATGTAGGACCAGCCATTGATTACGCCTACGCCTGTTCCTCCCAGCCTATATCCCAATATGTCGCCGGGCAGATTGAAAATAGGCGCCTGTACGCCCTGGATGCAGCCGCCGGCCAGGAAAAGCAATACGGTCAGCAGCATAATTCCGCCAGGTTGCTCCAAAATTTTTTCTCCTGACAGATATACGATCAGAAGACAGACGGTACTGACCAGAAATCCTAAACTGATGGTTTGCCAGCGGCTTCCTTTAAACAATGTGTCGGATATATAACCCATTCCGATGGAAAAGAACGCTCCACCCCAGTGCATGGAGGATGCAATGACTGTAGCGGTTACAAGCACCATGCCATATCCGCCCAGCTCTGTTTTTTCTGTCAGAATTTTTATCATCCAGTTTACCAAACCCCAACGGACAAACTGGCTGCAGATCGCGGCGATGCAGATCAGATTGATGGTCGGATTTTTTAAGATGCTCCAATAGTCTTTTAAGGTGGCCTTTTCTTTGGTTTCCTCTGAATCCGCCCATTCCACTGTAAGCCCTTTTTCTTCCGGTGTGCTCTTTACTATAAGGAAAAAAAGCACAGACCATAAGATCAATAGTATGGGAGGTATAATAAAGGCCGCTCTCCAGCTAAAATATGTAATTGCAAAGCCTGCGACAGGATAGACCAGTATTCCGCCCAAAAATGCAAATGCATCGAAAAAGCCCATGAAAAGCCCCCACCTTTTGCGGGGAATCCACCGGAAAAGGATGCTGCATCCGGGAGACCAGCCCATGGATAAGGAAACCGAATTGATCCCCCAAAAGACAGCAAAAGCCGTCATGCTGTTTGAGGCCGCAAAGCAGAGGTTCGCAATTGCTGCGCCAATGGCGCCGATGAGCATCAGCAGCTTGGGATTATATCGGTCTCCAAGAAATCCTGCCGCAAACTGTCCCAGACCAAATCCCAAAGTGAAAATGGTAAAGAGAACTCCAAACTCACTGTTGGAGAGATGGAATTCGTCCTGCATGTATTTGGTTGTGGTAGAAAGGTTGTAGTTGGCAGCGAAATAAAAAGTATATAAGGTAATCATGGTAAAGAAGACCTTCAGCTGCACTGGATGGTAACGGTCTGTTGGAATGACATGGCTGATCTGATTTTTCATAGGAACCTCCCGAGAAACAAGAGAATCTCTTATATTAAATATGCAAATAAATATCTGAAAATTCAACTTCAATGGAATGAATAAGTCTGTCATTGAAAGCTTTGTCTTCCATTTTGCCGAATTGCTCTTTCACAGTTCTATCGGGCAGCAGAACGCTGAATGTGCTCCCGCAGCCCAGCTTACTGTCTAATGAAATAGTACCGTCCAATAATTCGACAAGCATTTTCACAAGAGACAGCCCTATTCCGGTTCCCTCGGCCTGCCTGGTTAGTTTGCTGTCAACTTGGCCAAATCTTTCAAAGATAATATTGATTTTATCCTCCGGAATACCAAGGCCCTGATCACTAACTTGGAGACATATCATGGAATCCTGATTGACTGTTTTTTTAAACAATTTAACTTGGATTGTGCTCCCGCTTTGCGTAAACTTTATGGCATTAGACAGAAGATTTAATAGGATTCTTTCGTAAAACTCCTCATCAATTG
>CAMJRV010000143.1 GCA_946408315.1 uncultured Bacillota bacterium
ATCCTGAGAACCCCACACTGACCTACAACCGGATCGGCAGACACGCGTCCTGCCTCGTAAGAACCAGGATCGCTTCGGTAAAATCGCCGTGGTTCGCATTCAGCGAGGTGGGTGATATCCATACCGTTCCCGTATCTCACGGGGAAGGCCGGTTTATCGCATCGGATGAAATCATCGCGACGCTCATCGCAAACGGACAGATTGCGACCCAATACGTCGATCCCGACGGACAGCCGAGCATGGAAGCCGCGTACAATCCCAACGAATCCATACTGGCCATCGAGGGGATCACCTCGCCGGACGGGAGAATCCTGGGGAAAATGGCCCATTCCGAGCGGATCGGAAGAAACCTGTATAAAAACGTGGCGGGGAATAACGATCAGAAGATATTTGAGGCGGGAGTCGCTTATTTTAAGTAACAAGTCAACTCCTGCCGTGGGTATTCTCCCGGAAACCGCCGTCTTTGTATGCTTCGCATGAAGACGGTAATCAGTTTTACGGTTTCCTTTGAGAATACCCACGGCACGGGGCGGCCAGATATTAAATATAAAATTGCACGGAATTAACAAGCAAAGGAGGGTTATATATATGAAAGCAGCAATAGTAATGGGCAGCAAGTCGGATTATCCTGTGGTGGAGCGGGCGGAAGCCGTATTCCGGGAGTTCGGCGTAGACTGTGAAACGAGGATCATATCGGCCCATAGAACGCCGAGGATCGCCGAGGAATTTGCATCGAAGGCCGAGGAAAACGGGATCGAAGTCATCATTGCCGCCGCTGGGAAAGCGGCCCATCTGGGAGGCGTGCTGGCGGCCTATACGGCAATGCCTGTCATCGGATTGCCCATCAAATCATCAACGCTGGACGGGTTGGATTCCCTGCTCTCTATCGTGCAGATGCCCAAGGGCGTGCCGGTAGCCACGGTAGCCATAGACGGTGCGGAAAATGCCGCTCTGCTTGCGGTTCAGATCCTTTCCGTAAAGTATACGGAACTGAGAGAAAAGATGAAGAGCTACAAAATAAAGATGGAAGAAGAAATTGCAAAGCAGGACCGGGAGCTGCATCTCTAACTTGATCCGGACCGGTTTTAAATCAATATAGCTTTTTATGTCTGCAATACCTCTGAATCGGAATTGCGGTTATAGAAAATAATCTGCGGTTTTACTATTATCCTCTTTCTGCCGCTGCCATGACGAAGACTCGGAAGGGGATAATATGTCAAAACTGCCAAGTGAAACGAAAGAAGCGCACAGGAAATAAAAAGAAAGAAATTTGCGCAGGAAATTTTATGTGAAGCAAGGGAGGATTGAAAAATGGAAAAGCTCGAAATGATCTATGAGGGAAAAGCAAAAAAGGTTTTCAGAACCGACGACCCGAAATTATACATAGTGGACTATAAGGACGACGCTACGGCGTTCAACGGAGAAAAGAAGGGAACCATCGCGGACAAGGGCGTTGTGAACAACACCATGTCGGCAATTATTTTTGAGATGCTGGAGAAGAAAGGCATTCCAACCCATCTGGTAAAGCTGCTCTCCGACCGGGAGACGCTGGTCAAGGCGGTTACGATCCTTCCCCTGGAGGTGATTATCCGAAACGTCGCCGCCGGCTCTTTCTCCAAACGGTACGGCGTGGAAGAGGGAAGACCTCTCGCGAAGACGGTGCTGGAATTTTCCTATAAAGACGACGCTCTGGGTGATCCGCTCATCAACGACGATCATATTCTGGCCTTGGAACTGGCGACAGTGGAACAGCTTGCGGTCGTGAGAAAGTACGCCTATGCCGTCAACGAAGCCCTGAAAGAATTCTTCCTGGACAAAGGTCTGAAGCTCATCGATTTCAAGATCGAATTCGGGCTGTGCGACGGAGAAATCATCCTTGCGGATGAAATCTCGCCGGATACCTGCCGGTTGTGGGACGTTAAGACCAATGAAAAGATGGATAAGGACCGGTTCAGAAGAGACCTGGGAAATGTAGAGAGCACCTATCAGGAAGTACTGGCAAGAATTAAAAAATAAATGCCCGGAGAGAGAAAGAGAGGAAAGAGAATGACGGAGGAAAAGCTTACTTATAAAGACGCCGGAGTCGATACAAAGGAAGGGGAGCGCGCCGTTTCCCTGATGAAGGACCATGTCAAAAAGACATTTAACGCCAATGTGCTGACGGGACTGGGAAGCTTCGGGAGCCTTTTTAAGCTGGATCTTACCGGCATCAAGGAGCCTGTTTTGGTGGCCGGAACCGATGGAGTCGGCACCAAGCTGAAGATCGCCTTTCTCACGGATAAGCATGATACCGTGGGTCAGGACTGTGTCGCCATGTGCGTCAACGATGTGCTCTGTCAGGGCGCTAAGCCGCTGTTCTTTCTGGACTATATCGCAACCGGAAAGGTAGAGGCCGAGAAAGTAGCCGATATCGTCAAGGGCGTTGCTGACGGCTGCGTCCTTGGAGAATGCGCCCTCGTAGGGGGAGAGACGGCGGAAATGCCGGACTTCTACGCAGAGGGGGAGTACGATATGGCCGGGTTTGCCGTCGGCGTCGTGGACCGGTCGAAGATCATCGACGGCTCAAAGATCAAAAAGGGCGACGTACTGGTGGGCATTCCCTCCAGCGGAATCCACAGCAACGGTTATTCCCTGGTGAGAAAGCTTTTCTTTGACAAAATGAAGCTGAAAGCCACCGATTATGTGGCGGAACTTGGGAAAACGCTTGGGAACGCGCTGATCACTCCCACGAAGATCTATACGAAGGCCTGCAACGCGGTCCTTTCCAAAGAGAAGGTAAGCGGCATCATCCATATCACCGGCGGAGGATTTTTTGAGAATATACCAAGAATCATTCCGGAAGGGCTGGGAGTCAAAATCGACGTGGGAAGCTGGCCGATTCTTCCCATCTTCCAATATATTCAAAAATGCGGAAACATCGAACCGAACGAAATGTTCGCCACCTTCAATATGGGCATCGGCATGATCATGGTGGTAAGCGCGGAACGGGCGGAGACCGTTATGACCCTGCTGCGGGAAGCAGGGGAAGAGCCCAGCGTCATCGGGAAGATCGTTTCCGGTGAAGGAGTCTGCTTATGCTGAATATTTCCGTACTTGTTTCGGGAGGCGGCACCAACCTGCAGGCTATCATCGACGGGATTGAAAATGGAACGATCCGGGACGCGGCTGTCGTGCAGGTCATTTCCAGCAATCCCGGCGCCTATTCCCTGGAGCGGGCCAAAAAGCATAACATTGAGGCAACGGTCATCGGCAAGTCTGACTATCCTGATCCGGCCCAGCGGACGAAAGCCATCCTCCGGGCGCTTTCTGCGGCAAAGACCGACCTGGTGGTCCTGGCAGGCTATATGAGCATCCTGGACCCGGACGTCATAGCGGCTTATCGGGGAAGGATCATCAATATTCATCCCTCGCTGATCCCCAACTTTTGCGGGGCCGGTTTCTATGGAAAACGCGTCCATGAGGCAGTGCTTGCGGCGGGAGAAAGAGAGTCCGGGGCCACGGTCCATTATGTGGATGAAGGCGTTGACACGGGGCCGATTCTTCTCCAGGAGAAGGTACCGGTATTAGATGGCGACACGGCGGAAATCCTTGCCAAGAGAGTGCTGGAAGCAGAACATAAGATATTGCAGGAAGCGGTCAGAATCATTGCTGAAAGGCATAGAAACAATAAATATGATGAAAATCTATACGGTGCTGAAGCACCGGAAATGTTAAAAGGAGGCCGATAATGGGCGGAGTCTTTGGCGTTGTGTCAAACAATGATTGCGTAACGGATTTATTTTTTGGGACAGATTATCATTCCCACCTGGGAACGAAACGGGGCGGGATGTGTGTATACGGGGAGAACGGATTTAACCGGTCGATTCATGACATCGAAAACTCTCCCTTCCGGACGAAATTTGAAAAAGAAGTGGACGAGATGGTCGGACACATGGGAATTGGCTGCATCAGCGACGGAGAACCTCAGCCGCTGACGGTCTACAGCAAGATGGGGAACTATTCCATCGGGACGGTGGGCAGGATCAACAACAAGGAGCAGCTCGTGAACGAGCTTTTGAGCAGCGGCTGCAATCAGTTTATGTCCATGAACAACGGCAGCATTAACAATACGGAGCTGGTGGCGGCTCTGATTTCAACGGAAAATGATTTTATCAAGGGGATTCGCTATGCTCAGAGCAAGATAGATGGCTCCATTACGATCCTGCTGATGACGGCCCAGGGTATCTATGCGGCCCGGGACCGGTTCGGGAGAACGCCGCTGATCATCGGCAAGAAGAAGGGGAGCTATTGTGCGGCTTCGGAATCCTTTGCCTTCATCAACCTTGGCTATCATACGGCCAAGGAGCTGGGACCGGCGGAAATTGTCTATATCACTCCTTCCGGTTTCGGTACTGTCGCGGAACCGGAAGAAAAGATGAGGATATGCACCTTCCTGTGGACGTATTTCGGCTATCCTACCTCCACTTACGAAGGGCTTAATGTGGAGGAGATGCGGTACCGGAGCGGCGCCAGCATCGCCGAAAGCGACGGAAAGCTCAAGGTGGATTATGTGGCAGGCGTTCCCGACAGCGGTACCGCCCATGCGCTGGGTTATGCCAACAAATCGGGAATCCCGTTTGCGAGACCACTGATCAAATACACCCCTACCTGGCCGAGAAGCTTTATGCCCCAGAATCAGAAGGCGCGAAACCTCATCGCCCGCATGAAGCTGGTTCCGGTCAACGACCTGATTAAAGGGAAAAAATTCGTCCTCATCGACGATTCCATCGTCAGAGGCACTCAGCTCCTCGGAACGGTCAAGTATCTCTACGACAGCGGGGCAAAGGAAATCCATGTCAGATCCGCCTGTCCTCCCATCATGTTTGGATGCAAATATTTAAACTTTTCCCGTTCCGTCAGCGACATGGACCTGATCACCCGCAGAGTCATCGACAGGCTGGAGGGCGGAAAGGTGACGGCGGAAATCTTGAACGAATATGTGGACAGCAAGAGCAAACGCCATGAGAATATGGTGGAAGAGATCAGGAAGGAATTGAATTTCAAGAGCCTGAAATACCATGAGCTGGAGGATACGTTAAAATCCGTGGGGCTTGAGCCGTGCAAGCTCTGTACTTATTGTTGGAATGGAAAGGAATAGAAGAGAATGAGAGCATTGATCAGCGTATCGGATAAGACGGGGATCGTGGAATTCGCACAGGAACTCAACAGACTTGGCGTAAAGATCATCTCCACAGGCGGGACGGCATCCCAGCTGAAAGAAAGCGGCGTAGACGTCGTCGGAATTTCCGATGTGACCGGATTTCCGGAATGTCTGGACGGCAGAGTGAAGACGCTGCATCCCGCAGTCCATGGAGGCATCCTCGCGATGCGGGACAGGCCGGAGCACATGAAGCAGCTGGCTGATCTTAACATAGAAACCATCGATATTGTCGCGATCAACCTGTATCCGTTCAAGGAAACGATCCTGAAGCCGTCGGTAACGCTGGAGGACGCCATCGAGAATATCGATATCGGCGGGCCGACCATGCTGCGCTCCGCGGCGAAAAATCATAGGGACGTGACCGTTATCTGCGATCCGAAGGATTACGGGCAGGTCATCCAGGAGCTTTCTGAAAAGGGATCGGTATCCTACGACACAAGATTCCGGCTCGCGCTGAAGGTATTTCAGCATACGGCGGCCTATGACGCGATGATTTCGGACTACCTGCGAAAGGAGATTGAAGCAGAGCTGCCGGACAACCTGACCCTTACCTTTGAAAAGGTCCAGGACCTGCGGTACGGCGAGAATCCACATCAGAAAGCATATTATTATAAAGAGGTCAAGCCCTGGGCCGGGTCCCTCGTTCAGGCGGAACAGCTCCACGGAAAGGAGCTTTCCTTCAACAATATCAACGACGCCAATGGGGCGCTGGAAACGCTGAAGGAATTCGAGGAGCCCGCGGTCGTTGCGGTAAAGCACGCCAATCCCTGCGGAGTGGGTACCGGCAGCGATATCTTTGACGCATATGTCAAGGCGTATGAGGCCGATCCCATCTCCATTTTCGGCGGTATTGTCGCAGCCAACCGGACCATCGATGCGCCGACCGCGGCGGAGATCAATAAGATCTTCGTTGAAATCGTCATCGCCCCTGATTTTACGGAAGAGGCTCTCGTGATTCTGACCCAGAAGAAAAATATCCGTCTGTTAAAGCTGAAGGATATTCTGGCGAAGGCTCCCGGGGACTCTTATGATCTGAAAAAGGTCGGCGGCGGGATTCTGGTGCAGGAAACGGACGACAGCCTCTTTGAAGAGGAAGCCCTCAAAGTCGTCACCGACCGGGCTCCGACAGAGCGGGAAATGGAAGAGCTGAAATTTG